>NZ_JBKQGZ010000002.1:0-264809 GCF_050487165.1 Providencia sp. Me31A | reverse complement strand
ACTCAGCAGTGAAACGCCGTAGCGCCGATGGTAGTGTGGGGTCTCCCCATGTGAGAGTAGGGAACTGCCAGACATTAAATTAGTGAAGAAGCCACCCATTGGGTGGCTTTTTTGCGTTTGGGGAAATCATCGGTATTAGAAGTATTCTAACTTTAATGTAAGCCTGTATAGCCACGTTATAGTGCTAGTCCTCATTGTGACTTAAATTTGGTAAGAAATAGCAAGGCTGATTTGATATACTAGATCATAAGTTAGATGAACGTTTGTTATTAAATTGCAATGTAGAGGTTTGAAATTTGGCGAAAAGAACTTATTCTGTTCGATACATTGCTGGTGAGCCTGCAAAACGTATACAGCCTACACCTGTACATATGTTAGGGGATTCCCTTCCTATAGGAATGCCCTTATTTGCGGCAGGGGAAACGCTAGATATTGTGACTTGGAATATCTATAAACAGCAGCGCCCTAACTGGAAAATGGTACTCAGTGAGCTAGTTGATGGCCGAAAATTAATTTTATTGCAAGAAGCTCAGATGTCGCCCGAATTAGTTTCTTTTGCAGCTTCTCATCAGCTTATTGCTGACCAAGTTCCTGCATTACCTTTCTCAGCACACCCTGCAGGTGTTATGACTCTCGCTACATCGCACCCAATATACTGTTGTCCATTAAGAGAGAAAGAGCCGCTTTTGCGCCTAGCAAAATCCGCATTAATTACCGTTTATCCATTACCAAATGGTAAGCAGTTAATGGTGGCAAATGTACATGCGATTAATTTTAGTTTTGGAGTGGATGTTTATACTAAGCAACTCAATAAGCTCGGAATGCATATTGGCAAGCATGTAGGGCCAGTGATCCTTGCGGGCGATTTTAATGCTTGGAGCCGCCAACGAGTTAATGCACTCAAACGATTTATTCGTTCTGTTGGTTTAAAGGAAGCCCTTTATGATCTAGATTTACGCACTAAAGCATTTGGCCGCCCACTAGATTTTATATTTTATAGAGGCTTAAAACTCAATAAAAGTAAGGTATTACAAACAGATGCTTCTGATCACAACCCAATCATGACTCAATTTAAATTAATTAAGTAGATTCTTTTTAAGATTATCTTACCTTATTTATCTACCTAACCGTTGTAGATTATATTAATAACAGAAGGAGATAATCCATTGAAGTACTTATTATTAGCTATATCAATATTATGTATTCCCTATGCAGTAGCAAAAAATAACCTTGAGTTAGCGAAGCAGGCGGAACAACTTCCCCGTTTAGTGCTTTATGATCCCGCTTACCGTCAAATTTCTTACCCTAATGGAGATGTCCCTGAAAATACAGGCGTTTGCTCTGATGTGGTGATCCGCAGTTATCGGAGGGTCGGCGTCGATCTGCAACAGCTTTTACATGAAGATATTAAAGCCAATTTTAGCCAGTATCCGAGCCTACGTATGTGGGGATTGCGTAAGCCTGATACTAATATCGACCATCGTAGAGTACCGAATTTAGAAGTATTTTTTGCTCGCAAAGGCACCACCAAACCCGTGACAAAAAATGGCAACGATTATTTACCGGGGGATATTGTTTCTTGGCGATTAGACAATGGGCGTCCTCACATAGGTCTTGTAACTTCAATAAAATCAAATAATAAAATGAATTACTTGATTATGCATAATATTGGTTATGGTCAGGTTGTTGAAGATGTTTTATTTCGATGGAAGATTGTAGGTCATTACTCGTATTAACTAATATATAAATAATTAAAAAAATGATAGTTATCGCTAGTTTTTATATTTTCCTGTAATTAGTTTTATTTGTTAATTTTAAATTAAAATGTTATTTATTATATTAGGTGTTTGCTTAAAATAAACTATATTTATAACGTACTAAGATCCAATATCAATCTATGTTTATTCTAATTAACTGATTGTTTTATTTGGAGGTATTATGAAAAATATAGTTATTGTAGGTGGTGGTACCGGAGGTACCATGCTAGCAAATATTTTAGCTAGAAAACTAAATAAAGAAATTTTTTCTAATAAAATTAAAATAACGTTAATAACGGATAACCCAATACATTATTATAAGCCAGCATTTATGTATGTGGCGTTCAATCTGTTTTTCAAAGATGAGTTAAGTCGGCCAGAAAGAGAACTATTACGACCAGAAATTGAACTAGTTATTGATAAAATTGATTCTTTTGATTTTCAAAATAAAGAATTACTGTCAAAAGCGAATAAAAAATATCATTATGATTATTTAGTTGTCGCGACGGGTTGTATCCCTAAACCTGAGCGCATTGAAGGGTTAAAAGATATTGGTAATCACTTTTATGCTTATGATGCATCTCGTAAATTAGCGGATCAACTTTCCAAAATTGAAAAGGGCCGTATTTTTATTACAGTATCCTTCCCTGAAACCCCGAATGTCCCTCATCAGTGTGGAATTGCTCCTATGGAGACAACATTGATGATTGATGAGTTTTTACGTAAACGTCGTGTTAGAGATAAAATTGAAATCGTTTATACCTATCCAACGGTATCACAATTATTGCGTAACTGTTTGTTTATGCAACAACCGGTTTGTGACGTTATTCCAGAAATTTTTGTTGCTAAAAATATTAAAGCCCAAAGAGGGTTTACTTTAAGCAAAGTCGATCCCGATAAAAAAATAGCGTATTCAAAAGAAGGGGATGAGCAACCTTTCGATTTATTAATAAGTACGCCACCTATTACTGCCGTTGAGGCGGTCGTTAATAGCGGATTGAGTGAACATAATAATGGGGAGGGATGGTTACCTACAGATCACGAAACCATGCAAGTATATGGTGTAGAAGACGTTTATGTTATTGGTGATACTGTCGATCTGCCAATTAGTAAAGCGGGTGGTAGCTGCCACAATCAAGCTGCGATTATCGCGGATAATATTTGTGGGGAATTAATTTATGGCTATCCCGCAGCTATTTATGATGGACGAGTTCAAGCGGTTGCTCAAATGGGACTAACTGCAGGTATGCCTCTGCAATACGATTATAAGCACGATGTTATTCCAACGCCGCCAACAAAATTAGGTGGATTACTAAGAAACGGCTTCAATAGAGGTATTTATTGGGCTGCTATTCGTGGCTTAGTGTAATAAGGAATTCAAAATGCCAAATATTGAAGCCCAAAGTAAATTAATAGAGCTATTATGTTCTGAATCCGGTGATCATGTTGCTGAAAAATTAGCGCCTTTATTACAGCTAAATCGCTTAGATAATATTGTTGATTTATTGTCACTTGTTTCTGACCTTGTCGATATATTAGATAACAGCACAGTTGAACGTTTATCTAATTCATTTGAGGATATTTTAGTTCCCGTATGGGAGCTGGGGACTGCATATAACATGGCAAAAATGGAAGGGATAAATGACAGTAAAAAACCAAACTTTCGTTCAGTGTATGCTTTATTAAAAGATCCAAATACATTATGTGGAATCAGCACCGTTTTACGAACCTTACAAATAATAGGTGCTCGATTATCTCAACCACAAGGAGAGTAATTTTTGGAGGTGGTATGAGTTTAGATATAAAAAATTCTTTTGAAACACGGGCGATTCATAGCCACTACGAAGCAGATGAACATTTAGGATCATTAGCTTCACCTATTTATCAAACGTCGACTTATGTATTTAAAAGTGTAGACGAAGGTGCCGCTTATTTTAGTGACGAAAAAGCGGGATATATTTATACTCGAATTAATAATCCAACATTGAGTTTGCTAGAAAATAGAATAGCGTCACTTGAAGAAGGGGAGGCTGCAATTGTTTTTGCTTCAGGAATGGGAGCGATTACCTCCTCACTGTGGACATTATTAAACCCTGGTGACGAATTATTGGTAGACCTCACTGTTTATGGCTGTACCTATGCATTTTTTCATCAGGGACTAGCTCGGTTTGGTGTGAAAGTTCGTCATATTGATATGAGTGATCCGAATAATGTAGTTCGGGAAATTACTGAGCAAACAAAGATGATATTTTTCGAGTCGCCAGCGAACCCGAATATGCGTTTAGTTGATATTTCTGCTGTCAGTGACATCGCTCATCGCCAAAATATTTTAGTTGCGGTCGATAATACGTATTGTACCCCTTATATCCAAAAGCCACTGGCTCTAGGGGCGGATATTGTCTTACATTCTTTAACTAAGTATATAAATGGTCATGGGGATGCGATGGGCGGTGCAGTGATTACATCCGCGGAATATGCGAAGCAGATTAGATTGGTCGGTTTGAAGGATATGACTGGTGCATGTTTATCTCCTCATGATGCCAATTTGATTTTAAGAGGAATGAAGACGCTATCAGTTCGGATGGATAAAATTGTTCAAAGTGCTCAAAAAATTGCGCAATACTTAGAAGCTCATCCACAAGTTGAGTCGATAATGTACCCAGGGTTACCCAGTTTCGAACAATATCAACTTGCTAAAAAACAAATGAAGTTAGCTGGTGGGATGATAGCTTGTGAGTTAAAAGGGGGGTTAGAAGCCGGTAAGCAGTTTTTGAATCGCTTGCAGTTATTTTCAAGAGCAGTAAGTTTAGGCGATTGTGAGTCACTTGCTCAACACCCAGCGAGTATGACTCATTCTACCTACACGACGGAAGAGCGAAAGCAGTATGGAATTAGTGATGGGCTTGTTCGATTATCTATAGGTTTAGAAAGTGCTGATGATTTGATTGCTGATATTAAGCAAGCACTCGCTTAATAACAAAGGCCCTATACTTTATAAGTAAGGGCATTTGTTTGCTTATAAATCAGTTAGTTAATGTTTTTGAAATTTACGCATAATAAAGAAGGTTACGCTTAATATAGCGACCCACACAAAACCAACTAAAAGAGCGACTTGTGTGTCTTTAAAGAAGCCTAACAGTGCGATGACAAACACCATAAAGGCGATAGTGATCGCAGGGCCGATTGGCCAGAATGGTACTGGGAATTTTAGTTTTTTAACATCTTCCTCACTCATTTGGCGGCGCATGGCGACTTGAGAAAGCAAGATCATTAACCACACCCAGACCGTTGCAAAGGTTGCGATTGACGCAATAATGACAAAGATTTTTTCTGGAAGTCGGTAGTTCAAATATACACCAAGTAACATGATAACTGACATTACCAGTACCGTTACCCACGGCACACCGTTTTTTGTCAACTTAGTAAAGGCTTTTGGTGCTTGGCCATCTTGTGCCATTCCGTACATCATACGTCCTGCGCCAAAAATATCACTGTTAATGGCTGAAATAGCGGCGGTAATAACAACGATATTTAAGATATTTGCCGCAGATTGAATGCCTAAGCTATCGAATATTTGGACAAATGGACTGCCATTTTGGCCAATTTGATTCCATGGGTAGATACACATCAAAATAAACAGGGTTAACCCGTAGAATAATAAAATACGGATAGGTACAGCGTTGATTGCTTTAGGGATGGTTTTTTCTGGGTTTTGTGCTTCACTGGCAGTGATACCGATAACCTCAATTCCACCAAATGCAAACATGACGATGGCTAATGAGGCTATTACGCCTTCAATGCCATTTGGCATAAAACCACCGTGTTCCCATAGGTTTTGGATACCTACCTCATGACCTGTTTCTTGACCGAAACCGTAGAACATCAAGAAGGCACCACCGACAATCATAGCGATAATTGCAGAAACCTTGACGATAGATAGCCAAAATTCCATTTCACCGAAAATTTTAACATGGCATAAATTGAGGGCGCTAATAAGTAGAACGATACTTAATACCCATATCCACTGGTCAACGTGGGGAAACCAGAAGCCCATATACATCCCAAAGGCAGTGATGTCGGCTAAACAAACGACCAACATTTCAAACACATAGTTCCAGCCGGTTAAGAAACCAGCCAGTGGGCCCATGTAGTGGCTAGCGTAGTGAGAAAAAGAGCCGGGTACTGGATGATGCACTGCCATTTCGCCTAGGGCTCGCATGACCATAAATACAGCAGCACCACCTATCATATAAGCGAGTAGAACCGCAGGACCTGCCGCTTGAATTGCGGAAGCAGAACCATAAAATAAGCCAGTACCAATCGCTGACCCTAAAGCCATAAAGCGAATGTGCCGCACACTCAGTCCCTTTCTGAGTTGGTTTTGTTCACTACTTTGCATGTATTTTCCTGTCTTTTTCTTCGTACGTTATATTGTTCCGAATATGGTTTCGGTATTGTTTATTAGGTTGGGCGTACTTTATTGAACCTTAAGGTGGTTACATTATCATAAACTTCCTTGTTCGTGAGATAGATATCTGCAATATAATGCGTGCTTAGTTAACTATTTTAGGAGTGATATGAAATACCCAATTAATGAAATCTTCCAAACGTTACAGGGAGAAGGGGTTTTTACTGGTGTTCCGGCAGTATTTATTCGTTTGCAAGGCTGCCCCGTTGGGTGTAGTTGGTGTGATACCAAACAAACATGGGAAAAAGAACAAAATAAAGAATCAACCCTTGGGGATATCGCACTCAAAACGATTGATTCAGACACGTGGGCTATGTCTGATAGCGAAGCATTAATTCAGTTGATGAAGGCTCAGGGCTTTAGTGCACATCATATTGTTATTACAGGTGGGGAGCCTTGTATTTATGATTTAATGCCATTAACAGAAACGTTAGAGCAACATGGTTACCAATGCCAAATTGAAACGAGTGGCACATTTCCAGTTCAATGCTCAGAAAAAACATGGGTTACCGTATCACCTAAAGTCGGTATGAAAGGGGGATTACAAGTGATTAGTCAAGCGGTAAACCGTGCAAATGAAATAAAACACCCAGTCGCTCGTAAGAAAGATATTGAAGCACTTGACCAAATTTTAGCATTACGGACAGTTAAGACGTCACCAGTTGTTGCATTACAGCCAATAAGCCAAAAAGTAGCGGCAACGAAATTGTGTATTGAAACCTGCATTCAACGTAATTGGCGTCTATCGATTCAAACGCACAAATATTTAGATATTCAATAATAAACACCCCAGCGATGGCTTTAAGTTACAGCTGGGGTTGCAATCATTATTTTATTTAAGCCTCCCCACGATAAACGCAACCTGCATTACAGGTTTCTTTTACGGTAACAGCACTTAATAGTGGCAATAGTGGTTTAGTTTGTCGCCAAATCCATAGAGCTAATACCTCACTTGTTGGGTTCTCTAATCCTTCTATCTCATTTAAGTAATGGTGATCTAAACGTTCCAAAATGGGTTTGAAAGCAGCTTTTACGTCGGAAAAATCGATAATCCAGCCAGTATGTTTGTCGACTTCCCCCGTAATTTCTAAGCGCACCATGAAAGAATGCCCATGGAGGCGACCGCATTTATGACCCGCCGGAACGTGGGGGAGCTTATGTGCAGCTTCAAAAGTAAAATCTTTATAGATTGTTGTGCTCATATGAGGTTCCTTATTGTTAATAAATAGCGCATTGTACTGTAATTTTGGCTCAAAATATCTTTATTTGCCAAAATATTACTAACCGCTTTTATGGATATGATCCATCGGCTAATTGCTTTAGGCTTTTTAGTTATTATTTATGGCTATCGTTTCTTATCCCGTTATTAATGGTTGTTATAACCTAATGGCATACCCTGTATATTCAAGGTACAGCGGTATTTTTTGCTTTGTTACCTAAATTATTTAGGGTGTTGAGCGAGTCGTAGGTTATTGCCCATTAGGGTAAGTTGTATGGCATGGTTTTAAACATTCAAAGATGAATAACGCTGGGGTTACAGGATAATGACAAAAAAACAGCCGCCACTAGCAGTGCTGCCAGTATCTGTTGAGCAACTAACACGTTTACAGTCAGCAGTTGATGATTTTTCATCACACCAACTAGCTTGGCTTTCTGGTTACTTGTGGGGGATGGTCAATCAAAATGCCCCTGTTGATGTACCAACGAGTGCGCCCGTTGCTGCGCAGGAAACCGTTACGATTATTTCAGCCTCGCAAACGGGGAATGCACGCCGTTTATCTGAACAGCTAAGAGAACGTTTAATTAGCGAAAAAATTAATGTCAATTTAGTGAATGCTGGCGACTATAAGTTTAAGCAAATTAATCAAGAAAAAGTGTTGGTGGTTGTCGCTTCTACACAAGGAGAAGGCGAGCCCGCAGAAGAAGCGGTTGCGCTGCATAAATATCTTTACTCGAAAAAAGCACCGAACTTATCACAAACCAGCTATGCTGTTTTTGCGTTAGGTGATTCATCTTACGAAAAATTTTGCCAAGCAGGTAAAGATTTTGATGCACAATTGGCATTATTAGGCGCGATACCATTAGTTGAACGAGTTGATGCTGACGTCGAGTATCAAGCCATTGCGGATGAATGGGTGGAAAACTTAACTCAAGTGTTAAAAGCTCGGGTTCCAGCTCAAACAGATAGCCAATTATTGGCCACTCAAGCGGGAAGCGTGAATGAAATTCACTCATCTCCATACAGTAAAACTGCACCTTTAACGGCCTCTTTATTGAGTAACCAAAAAATCACTGGGCGCGACTCACAAAAAGACGTGAGGCATATAGAGATAGATATAGAAGGCTCCGGGTTACGTTATCAACCGGGTGATTCTCTGGGTATTTGGTTTGATAATGACCCTGCTTTAGTTGATGAGCTCATCGCACTGCTATGGCTGCAAGGCAACGAAGAGGTGTTCATTGGTTCCCAGAGACATTCTTTGCGTGATGCGCTGATATATCAATTGGAGTTGACGCAAAACACGCATGTCATCGTTGAAAAATACGCCCAGCTATCGAAAGATGATGCGTTATTGTCATTGATTAGTGATAAACAAGCTATTTTGCAATACGCACAAACAACCCCAATCGTTGATATGGTACGACAAGCCGCGTCTCAACCGAGCGCTCAGGAGTTTGTTGACCTGCTGCGACCGCTAACACCACGTTTATATTCGATTTCCTCTTCTCAATCAGAAGTTGAAGGTGAAGTGCATGCCACGGTTGGTGTCGTTCGCTATGACATTGATGGTCGTGCTCGCACAGGGGGAGCATCTGGCTTCCTTGCCGATCGTTTAAATGAGGGGGATGAGTTACGTATTTTTATTGAACATAACGATAACTTCCGCCTACCAAATGACCCAAATACGCCAGTGATCATGATTGGCCCAGGAACGGGGATCGCCCCTTTCCGAGCTTTCTTACAGCAGCGCGATAATGACGGCGCAACAGGGAAAAACTGGTTATTTTTTGGCAACCCACATTTTGTTGATGATTTTCTTTATCAAGTTGAATGGCAACGTTATGTCAAAGATGGGTTATTGACTCATATTTCATTGGCTTGGTCACGAGATCAGCAAGAAAAAGTGTATGTACAAGACAAACTTCGTGAACAAGGTAAAGAGGTTTGGCAATGGTTACAAGAAGGCGCACATATCTATGTTTGTGGCGATGCAAATCGCATGGCGAAAGATGTGGAGCTGGCATTGTTGGAGATCATCGGTCAATACGGGAACATGGACAGTGAGGAGGCCGATGAGTTTTTAAGTGAGCTGCGTGTTATGCGCCGTTATCAGAGGGATGTTTATTAATGAGCAATGAACAACAAAAACGCTTAATTGTAGAAGGTAAACTTGCAGACAGCGAACGCATGAAGCAAGACAGTAATTACCTACGTGGAACTATTAAGGATGACCTCAAAAATGGGTTAACAGGGGGTTTTGAAGGTGACAATTTTCTGTTGATCCGCTTTCACGGTATGTATCAGCAAGATGACCGTGATATTCGTGCAGAGCGAGCAGAACAAAAGTTGGAACCACGTCATGCGATGATGCTGCGCTGTCGCTTGCCGGGAGGAATAATTACCCCTAAACAGTGGTTGGATATTGATAAGTTTGCTACTGAGCACACGCTATATGGCAGTATTCGTATTACGAATCGCCAGACATTTCAATTTCATGGCATTCTCAAAGGGGATGTGAAACCTGCTCACCAAATGCTAAATCATGTCGGGTTAGATGCATTGGCGACCGCGAATGATGTTAACCGTAATGTGTTATGTACTTCTAATCCTGTTCAGTCGGAGCTACATCAACAAGCTTATGAATGGGCAAAGAAAATTTCGGAACATCTATTACCGAAAACCAGCGCATATGCTGAAATTTGGTTAGATAAAGAAAAGATTGTGACGACCGATGAAGAGCCAATCTTAGGCCAGACCTATCTGCCAAGAAAGTTTAAAACCTCAGTGGTCATCCCACCCTTAAATGATGTGGATCTGCACGCGAATGATATGAATTTTGTTGCGATTGAGCAAAATGGTGAACTCATCGGCTTTAATGTGTTGGTGGGGGGTGGATTAGCCATGACACACGGTGATACGGCAACCTTTCCTCGTTTGGCCAGTGAGTTTGGTTTTATTCCATTAGATCAAACATTAGCCATTGCTGAGGCTATAGTGACAACCCAAAGAGATTGGGGAAATCGTACCAACCGTAAAAACGCGAAAACAAAATATACCCTCGAACGTGTGGGCGTTGATACCTTTAAAGCGGAAGTGGAAAGACGCTCTGGTGTGGTTTTTGAACCTATTCGTCCTTATCACTTCACTGAGCGCGGTGACAAAATTGGTTGGCTTAAAGGTATTGATGACCGTTGGCACTTAACATTATTTGTTGAAAATGGTCGACTGATTGATTTAGCGGATAAGCCGCTAAAAACCGGAGTTGCAGAAATTGCACGTATTCACCAAGGGGATTTTCGCTTAACGGCGAACCAAAACCTGATTGTTGCAGGTGTACCGGAAAGTGAAAAAGAGGCTATTGAAGCGATTGCGAAAGCGCATGGGCTAATGAGTGAGACAATCACGCCACAACGTGAAAATTCAATGGCTTGTGTTTCGTTTCCTACTTGCCCATTGGCGATGGCTGAAGCAGAGCGTTTTTTACCTGAGTTTGTGACTCATATAGAAAAGATTATGGCTTCACATCAAGTCGCTGATGAACATATTGTTTTACGCGTAACGGGCTGCCCGAATGGTTGCGGTCGTGCGATGTTAGCGGAAGTCGGGTTAGTCGGCAAAGCGGTTGATAGGTATAACCTACATTTAGGAGGCAACCGAATTGGAACCCGTATTCCCCGCATGTATCGTGAAAACATCAGTAGTGCAGAAATTTTGTCTATCTTAGATGAATTGATTGGCCGTTGGGCGAAAGAACGTTTATCTCAGGAAAGTTTTGGTGATTACTTAATTCGTGCTGATGTCGTGAAACCCGTTATTAATTCCGCGGTGGATTTTTATGAGGTACAGGAGGCGGTATGAGCCAACTTCAGCTGGTAACTGTTTTAGGGTTAGAGCCATCCCAACAAACGGAGTATCTATCAGGTTTTAATCAGCAATTAGAACAAATGAATGCCATGCAGCGTATTGAATGGGCGGTTGAGCACCTTCCTGCTCAATTTGTATTGTCTTCGAGTTTTGGCATACAAGCTGCGCTGACTTTACATATGGTGACACAAGTGCTGCCTAATATCCCTGTTATTTTAACGGATACGGGCTATTTGTTCCCTGAAACTTACCAATTTATTGAACAATTAACGAATAAGCTGAAATTAAATCTACAGGTTTATCGTGCAAAGCAAACGCCGGCTTGGCAAGAGGCGATTTATGGGCAACTGTGGACACAAGGTCTTGACGGCATCGAACGTTATAACCAACTGAATAAAGTTGAACCAATGGAACGCGCTTTGCATGAATTACAGGCACAAACGTGGTTTTCTGGTTTACGTCGTGAACAGTCGGCGAGCCGTGCTAATTTATCTGTACTGGGTACTGGAAAAGGGGTTTTTAAAGTTTTACCTGTGATTGATTGGAATAATAAGCAGGTTTATGAATATCTAACAAAATATGATTTACCTTATCATCCTTTGTGGGAGCAAGGGTATTTATCGGTTGGTGATACCCATACAACTCGCAAATGGGAAGAAGGAATGAGTGAAGAAGATACCCGTTTTTTTGGTTTGAAGAGGGAGTGTGGGCTTCATGAAAACTAAATACTCGTCATAATTCAAGCCACACCTTGAATTTAAAATATAAATAATAACTAAGCTAAAAAATATTTGTTTAATTACAAAGGAATACTTTTGTATTTGAAAAATATTCCAAGTTAATTATCCAATTAAATTATTAATTAGTTAACTTTTAAAATTTAACCTAAGTTTTATTTTTTTATCTGTATTTATCGGTTTTTAACGGGGGTTATGAGGGGTATTTGGCTTATTCTTTTCAGTTACAAGAAAGAGCTATTTGTCATTTCAAACCTCTCCATTGGCGTCATATAGTCAATTTAATGTTTCATATAATAAGTTTATATAACGATGGGTGAGCAAGATGGATTATTTACCGTTATTTGTCGACCTACGCACGCGTAAAGTCGTGTTAATTGGCGGCGGTGTGGTAGCTGCACGTAAAGCTGAATTATTAATTAAGGCGCAGGCTGATTTAGTCATCATTTCACCCACGTTATGTACGCAGTTACAGCTAGAATATCAACGAAATAAATTTGTTTGGCTGGCCGAAGATTATCAATCCATGCATTTGGACGATGCTTTTCTTGCAATTGCCGCAACGGACGATGCATTACTGAATGAAACGGTTTTCTATGATGCTAATGAGCGGAAAATATTCGTTAACGTCGTGGATGACCAACCACTTTGTTCGTTTATTGTGCCGTCGATTATTGACCGTAGCCCCGTGGTGGTCGCTATCTCCTCCGCAGGTACTGCACCTGTTTTAGCGCGCTTGCTCAGAGAAAAACTGGAAACAATGCTGCCTAACTCATTGGGGAAAATGGCTGAGATTGCAGGGCGTTGGCGTGAAAAAGTGAAAAGTTCGCTGACTAACATGCGCGAACGAAAACGCTTCTGGGAAACCAGTTTTAGTGGGCGTTTTGCGTCGCTCGTGGAACAAGGTCAATTCAGTGAAGCTGAGCAACAACTAGAACGCCAACTTTATCAACCGGATAACCGTGGTGAGTTGATTTTAGTGGGGGCCGGGCCGGGAGATGCGGGGTTGCTTACGTTAAAAGGGCTACGTGTTTTACAAAGTGCGGAAGTGGTTTTATACGATCATTTAGTGAGCGAAGACATTCTTGAATTAGTGCGTCGTGATGCAGACAAAATCTGTGTCGGAAAACGTGCAGGTGCGCATAGTGTTTCTCAAGAAGAAACCAATGCGCTGATCGTGAAATTTGCTCAACAAGGTAAAAAAGTGGTGCGCCTTAAGGGGGGCGATCCTTTTATCTTTGGCCGTGGCGGTGAAGAGTTGCAAGTCGCTGTGCAAGCAGGGATTCCTTTTCAAGTCGTTCCCGGTGTAACCGCCGCGGTTGGTGCAGCGGCTTATGCGGGAATTCCTCTGACTCATCGTGAGTACTCGCAAAGTATTACATTCATAACAGGGCATTGCCGTGAAAATGGCATTGAACTGGATTGGCAAGCGCTTGCTCGTGGTCACCAGACACTAGCGATTTATATGGGTACCGTGAAAGCCGCGAAAATTAGCGAACAGTTGATCCAATTTGGCCGCTGTGAAAATACGCCTGTCGCGGTGGTTGGCTGTGGTACGAGGCGCGAACAAAAAGTTGTTACAGGAAGTCTATATGAGCTTGAAGCCTTGGCTAAACAAGCACCCGCACCGGCTTTAATTGTAATAGGTGAAGTTGCAGCATTACACCAGCAATTAGCTTGGTTTGGCGCTCAAACGGAAGAAATTAAATGGCGTAGTGCCGTATTGGAACTGGCTTAGTTTAGGAGGCAATGATGAACGAAAAAAAATTAACGCATTTGCAGCAATTAGAAGCTGAAAGTATTCATATTATTCGTGAAGTGGCCGCTGAATTCGCTAACCCAGTGATGCTGTATTCCATAGGGAAAGATTCATCGGTGATGCTGCATTTAGCCCGCAAGGCATTTTATCCAGGAAAATTGCCTTTTCCATTATTACATGTGGATACAGGATGGAAATTCCGTGAAATGTATGAGTTTCGTGATGCAACAGCGCAGAAATATGGTTTTGAGTTACTCGTTTACCGAAATCCAGAGGGGGAACGATTAGGGATCAACCCATTTATTCATGGCAGCGCTAAGCATACGGATATCATGAAAACGGAAGGCTTAAAGCAGGCTCTAGATAAATATGGCTTTGATGCAGCATTCGGTGGAGCACGTCGTGATGAAGAAAAATCACGTGCGAAAGAACGGATCTACTCTTTTCGTGACCGATCTCATCGTTGGGACCCGAAAAACCAACGTCCAGAACTGTGGCATAACTACAATGGGCAGATCAACAAAGGTGAAAGTATTCGTGTTTTCCCACTATCAAACTGGACGGAACTGGATATTTGGCAATATATCTATTTGGAAAATATCGATATTGTTCCGCTGTACTTTGCTAAAGAGCGCCCAGTTATTCAGCGAGAAGGTACGCTATTGATGGTGGATGATGACCGTATTGATTTGCAGGCAGGTGAAGTGATTAGCCAGCAAAAAGTGCGTTTTCGTACGCTCGGCTGCTGGCCATTAACGGGGGCGGTGCCATCAGATGCACAAACATTGCCTGAAATTATTGAAGAAATGCTGATTTCCACTACCAGTGAACGGCAAGGACGTTTGATTGATAGCGACCAATCAGCGTCGATGGAATTGAAGAAGCGCCAAGGCTACTTTTAATTTTCTCAATTCAAAGCGAATATCTAAGGTTAGGAGAGGTAATCATGGCACAAGCCGTTTACAATGAATCAATTGCACTGCAAATCGAACAGCAAGGTGGTGTGGAGCCTTATTTGCAAGCTCAGCAGCAAAAAGGATTATTGCGTTTTTTAACTTGTGGCAATGTGGATGATGGTAAAAGTACATTAATTGGCCGTTTACTGCACGATACTCGCCAAATTTATCAAGACCAGTTATCAATATTACAAAATGATAGCAAACGCATTGGTACTCAAGGTGAAAAACTGGATCTGGCTTTGCTGGTGGATGGTCTTGCAGCAGAACGAGAGCAAGGAATTACCATCGATGTTGCTTATCGTTATTTTTCAACAGAAAAGCGCAAGTTTATTATTGCCGATACCCCAGGGCATGAACAATATACGCGCAATATGGCGACGGGGGCATCAACGTGCTCACTGTCTATTTTGCTGATCGATGCTCGAAAAGGGGTGCAAGAGCAAACTCGCCGTCATAGTTTCATCAGCACCTTGCTAGGGGTTCGCCATTTGATTGTAGCTGTTAATAAAATGGATCTGGTGGATTACAGTGAAGATGTGTTCGAGAAGATAAAACAAGATTATCAAAAATTTGCAACGGAGTTACCCGTTGAGCTAAATGTTTGGTTTGTCCCCATTTCTGCCCTTGATGGTGATAATATCGTCAATAGCAGTGAACGATTGCCTTGGTACCAAGGTGAAACCTTGTTATCGATTTTAGAAAATGTTCAGGTGGAGCAAAAGGCGTCAGAGCAAGCGATGCGCTTTCCTGTACAGTATGTTAACCGCCCTAATCTAGATTTCAGAGGATATAGCGGAACATTATCTTCAGGTATCGTGCAAGTTGGGCAAGCGATTAAAGTCCTTCCTTCTGGGGCTACCTCTAAAATTAAACAGATTGTCACTTTTTCTGGCTTACAGCCGTTTGCTATCCCCGGAGAGGCGATTACATTGGTTTTAGACGATGAAATTGATATTAGCCGTGGTGATCTATTAGTAGCTGAAAATGAAACCCTAGAACCCACACAGCATGCCTCGATTGATGTTGTATGGATGGCAGAGCAACCATTAGTGCAAGGGCAGCAACTGGATATCAAGGTGGCAGGGAAACGTAGTCGAGCAAAAGTGGAAAATATTCAGTATCAGGTTGATGTGAATAATCTGACCCAAAAAGTGGCAACGGAGTTACCATTAAATGGCATTGGCTTAGTGGAATTTTCATTTGATGAGCCTTTGTTGTTAGAAAACTACCAGCGCAATGCAGATACAGGTGGGATGATTTTTATCGATAGGTTAACCAATGTGACGGTGGGGGCTGGGTTGGTGCGAGAAACGCAACCACCTGTTTTTGAACAAGCCAGTGAGTTTAGTGAGTTTGAAATTGAGCTTAACAAGTTAGTGCGTCGCCATTTCCCGCATTGGGGCGCTCGTGATGTGTTGGGTGGAAAGTAATCGCGATGGCAAATACGCATAATATTGTGTGGCATCAACATATGGTCGATCGCCAGTTACGTGAAAGTCATAATGGGCACAAAGGGGCAGTGCTGTGGTTTACTGGGCTTTCGGGGTCGGGTAAATCCACCCTTGCGGGAGCTATAGAGCATCAACTAGCCTCAATGGGCAGTAAAACCTACTTATTAGATGGCGATAATATCCGTCATGGGCTGTGTCGTGATTTGGGGTTTAGTGAAGCGGATCGGCAAGAAAATATTAGGCGAGTGGGCGAAGTGGCCAAACTGATGGTAGATGCGGGTTTGATTGTCGCTACCGCATTTATTTCACCCTTTCAATCTGATAGGCAAAAGGTTCGTGAATTATTTTCCCCTAACCAATTTTTTGAATTATATGTTGATACGCCAGTGAGCGTTTGCGAACAACGTGACCCGAAAGGTTTATATCAGCAAGCACGAGAAGGTAAAATTAAACAATTTACAGGGATTGACTCTCCTTACGAGGCGCCATTAAACCCAGATTTGCACCTTGACGGTCAACAACCCATTTCGGATTCCCTTTCCCAAATCATTGCACTATTGTTGCGCCATCACATCATTCAAATTGATTATTAATGCAGCTGAAATATCACCTTTTTTTCTTAAGTGGTAAAATAAGGTGATATTCAGTGCATTCAAATTCGGCTTATTCTAACTTTTTATCACAATATTAGTATCACAGTGGCGTCATTCGTTGAGTTATGGGATGATTAGCAAATCATTTCAGGGGGCAAGATGGGTAAATTAACGCTACTATTAATCGCGATATTAGCTTGGTTACAGTATTCTTTATGGCTAGGCAAAAACGGCATACATGACTATGTACAGGTCAAAGATGATGTCGCCGCTCAGGAAATTGTTAATTCACGCTTAAAAATGCGTAATGAGCAACTATTTGCAGAGATTAATGACTTAAATGATGGTCAAGATGCGATTGAAGAACGTGCTCGTAGTGAGTTAGGTATGATTAAGCCAGGTGAATCGTTCTATCGGATGGTTAAAGAAAGTAATAACCAAAAATAGACATAATAATGACGATAATAACACGGTGTACCCATAAGCTGATAATTTCTGATGTAAGAATCCAATAATGATAAATTCAAATAATCCCCCACAAAACAGCGCCCCACAAATTGTTGCGCTAATTCCTGCTGCTGGGGTAGGTAGCCGTATGAATAGTGACTGCCCAAAACAATATTTACAGGTCGCTGGCAAAACAATTATTGAACATACCATCGGTTCATTACTGGCCAATAGCCATATTGAACATATTGTGGTGGCGCTTGGTGCAGAAGATGACTACTTTTCTCAATTAGCGATTGCTAATCACCCGCAAGTCACCACTGTTACAGGGGGTAAAGAACGAGCAGATTCGGTATTGGCGGGGCTCGATTATTTGGCATTACATCCAAAGTGGCTAAATTGTTGGGTTTTGGTGCACGATGCTGCACGTCCTTGTCTCCATCAGCAAGATTTAAATAAAATTATTCAATTAGCAACGGAACAAGATTGTTGTGGTGGGATCTTGGCTGCTCCTGTTCGTGATACGATGAAGCGCAGTTCAAAAGTAAATCAATTGATTGACCATACTGTTGAGCGCGAAGCGCTATGGCATGCGCTCACCCCCCAATTTTTTCCGTTATTATTATTACGGGACTGTCTAAGTAAAGCCTTGAAAGAAAACGCAGTAATTACAGATGAAGCCTCTGCATTGGAATATTGCGGTTATCAACCTGCTTTAGTCGCAGGTCGTGCCGATAACTTAAAAGTTACGCGCCCAGAAGATCTCACTTTGGCGGAGTTTTACCTTTCAAGAATGAACAATTAAGGAAAAAAAATGAGAATCGGACACGGTTTTGACGTACACAAATTTGGTGGTGAAGGCCCTATCATCATTGGTGGTGTACGTATCCCCTATGAACAAGGTTTGCTTGCTCATTCGGATGGTGATGTGGTGTTACATGCGTTAACGGATGCCATACTGGGGGCTGCGGCGTTAGGGGATATTGGTAAATTATTCCCAGATACTGACCCTGCATTCAAAGGGGCAGATAGCCGTGTGTTGTTAAGAGACGCTTTTTGCCATGTTCGCGCGAAAGGTTATCGTATTGGCAATATTGATATTACCATTATGGCTCAAGCGCCTAAAATGTTGCCGCATATTGCTCAGATGCGTGTAAATATTGCAGAAGATCTTGAATGTCATATGGATGACGTTAATGCGAAAGCCACGACGACAGAGCAATTAGGGTTTGTGGGGCGCAAAGAAGGCATTGCTTGTGCCGCCGTGGTTCTTTTAGTGAAAGATAATAGTAATGAAAGTAATGAATGCTCAGTACCTGCATGGTAAGCCATTATCCTCTGGTACATTAAAAAGTGTGCCTGAAGATTTTGTCGTAAAAGAAGATTTAGGCTTTGAGCTTGATGGCGAAGGCGAACATGTGATGGTTCGCGTGGAAAAAACAGGCTGTAATACCTTGTTTGTGGCTGAGCAATTAGCAAAGTTTGCTAAAATTTCAGCTAGAGCCGTCAGCTATGCAGGGCTAAAAGATAGACATGCGGTAACGGAACAGTGGTTTTGCTTGCAAATGCCGGGTAAAGAAACCCCTGATTTTTCTGCATGGCAATTAGAAGGTTGCAAAGTACTCGCAACGACTCGACAAAAGCGAAAATTACGTATTGGTTCTCTGAAAGGGAATCAATTTGAAATTATTTTGCGTGATATTTCAGATGCAAAAGACGTTGAGTTAAGGTTGCAAAAAATTGCTTTAGCAGGAGTACCTAATTATTTTGGTGAACAGCGCTTTGGTCGTGACGGACAAAATTTAACACAGGCCTTGCGTTGGGCAAATCAAGAAATTAATGTACGTGAACGTAATAAACGCAGTTTTTACCTTTCAGCTGCGCGTAGTGCCATGTTTAATCATGTCGCGAGTGAGCGTATTGCCAACAATACGGCGCAGCAAGTGATATTAGGGGATGCACTGCAATTGACAGGTCGAGGTAGTTGGTTCGTGGCGGCGCAAGAAGAGTTTTCCACACTACAACCTCGTTTGGATACAAACGAACTCAGTGTTACGGCACCATTACCGGGGGATGGTGAGCTAGGTACTCAAGACGCGGCATTGGCATTTGAAACGCAATGTCTGTTAGATTACCAAGCCTTTATGCCATTGATTCAACGTGAACGGGTTTCATTAGTTAGGCGTGCGGTGATTGTAAAACCACAAAATATGCAGTGGCAGTGGTTAGATGATGCAACAGTAAAATTGAATTTTTTCTTGAACTCGGGTTGCTTTGCGACCAGTGTAGTGAGAGAGATTATAAACCTAAATGGGCAGGATAATGTCGATGCTAAAGATTTTATTGAGTAATGATAATCTTTATCCATAGACATCCATTGGTTTCCACGAAGTTTATTTAACTCAATGATAGATAGGTTTAGTTTTCCATAGCCTTCCATACCTATCCATTGACATCCATGAAAAAACAGGACAACTTACAGGACAACTTAATCTTATCCTGAGGTTGTCCTGTCATGGCTCTTACTGATACAAAGATAAAATCCCTCAAACCAAAAGACAAAGCGTATAACGTCGCTGATAGCGATGGCCTGTACATTGAAGTTAGGCCAAGCGGTAGTAAATTCTGGCGTTATAGGTTTTGGCTTTCCTCATCAAAAGATGGTCGTTACACCATCGGCGAATATCCGTTCGTATCATTATCAGAAGCAAGAAAAGAAAGAGATTGGGCTAAAAGCATTGCTAGAAAAGGGCTTAATCCGACAACTGAAAAGAAAAACCAACAACATCAAATTGAGCTTGAAAGCAAAAATACGTTTATGTTCATTGCTGAGGAATGGATGGAAAAGAAATCCATAACTTGGAAAGCAGGAACAAAAAAGCAGGTTAGAGAATACTTGGAGAGAGATTGCTTCCCTGCATTTGGACATAAGCCAATTAAAGAAGTTACCCCTAATGATATCCTGTTAGTAATGAAAAGCATGGAGAATAGAGGTTCTGCGTCAACAGCTTTAAAGGTTAGACAGTGGTGCTCATCTATTTTTTGCTATGCAGCTTCTACGCTCAGAGCAGAAAGCGATCCGGCTGCTTTATTAAAAGGTGCAATAATTACACCTAATACAACTCACTCTAAGAATATAAGCAATGATAACCTGAAGAAGTATTTTGATAATTTAAATAAAAGCAGGGTTTATCTGCAAACAAAATCCGCCTTGTATTTACTTCCGTTTTTATTTGTTCGTCAGGCTGAATTAAGAAATGCTACATGGGATGAGTTCGACCTAGATAATAATTTATGGGTGATAAAAAAAGAACGAATGAAAATGGGTAGGCCACATAGTGTACCTTTAACTGACAATATCACTAATGAGTTCATTAAACTGAAAGCAGCATTCGGTGAGAATATTAGCGGGCTAGTATTTCCAAGTATTGTTAACAGTAAAAAATCACTTAGCTACACAACGTTAAATAGGGCTATTACTTATCTTGGGTTTGGTTCTGGTGAATTGACGTGTCACGACTTCAGAGCGACATCCTCGACACGTCTATATGAGGCAGGATTTAGAACTGAGGTGATAGAAAAGCAACTGGCGCACGCAGAACAGAATAGAACTATTGCTGCGTACAACCATGCTGAATATTTAGATGAAAGGCGGAAAATGATGGAGTTTTGGGAGTCTGAATTGCTGTCTATCATTGAGGGGTGAACTTAGTGTTAAGCCATTGAATAACTTGCTCGGCAGGCCATCTAGAAGATGAGCCGTTTTTAACTTGTCTTGGGAACCTGCCGTGTTTAATCTCCCTATAGATATATGATTTTTTATATCCGGTTAGTTCTTCAACTCCACGCATATCTAAATACCTATTATCCATTACAAGCCTCCTTGTCTATCTGCTTTGCTGTATATGATAAAAATGAAACAGGGTAATATTTCTTTAACTGCTCACTTGTCATTAATGACTTAAATTTATCTAGATGTTTATTTAGAACGCTAATTTCTATTTCGGAGGATAATTTTTCCTCTTCCATTATTTTTTTAAGTTCATTCCTGCATTCCCTTGCAATAGCTCTGCGTCCATTCTCCATTTCCTGTGGTGTCATAGGCCACCTATGCTATTTTCCATTCGTTTAATATTTGATTGCCGATATTTATCAATTCATCTCTATCGACGGCGTTAATTATCTTTCGTGGTTTAATATACGGACGCCATATTAAAAGCATTGAGCCTTTGTTGTTCCCGTTAACTGGTTTGTTTGTACCAGCATTAATAAAAGATATTCTTCCTCCTGTAATTAATCTCACTTCATCAACTGTTTCTAATGCGGAATTAAACCAACCGACAGAAGTATCCGACGGAATTAACATTACGACAGGTTGCAATTGCTTTTTACATTGCTCGGCAGCTTTATTAATCCAAGGCTGAATTTCACTGTACGGGGGATTTACCCAAATAGCCCCATAGCTTTCCCAGTCGCAATTTAACGAGTCGTCTTTTTCGGTGAGGAAATGAGTGCAAAGGTGGTTATTTTTATCGGCAGCGGCATCTAAATAGAAACCAAATTCAGCGTCCAATGCTGTGAATAAAGGTAGGGGAGTTTGCCATCTATCACGCAATTCCTTTGGTGTGTGGCTACCTCCGTAGTCAGCCTTCATGTTTATAACCTGTGCGCTTGAGCTGAAATGTTACCTAGTTTATTTCTCTTTACCCATACTTTCATTTTCGGTCTTGTGTAAACGCAATCAATATGACCTCTTTCAATAAAATCCGCTATACATCTGCTAGCGTAAATCAGTAACCCTATCTCATCCGGCTTATTTAGCGTTAAATTGACTCTCATCTGGACACCTCGCCACAAACTATCTCAACATTCCGCACCTGCATTATCTGCATAGCACGGCTCTCGCATTCTTGCTGTGTGTATATTTGCTCAGATACAGGCACAGCAGAACCCTGTATTAGCATGAGTAATACATATCCGATTATTTGCATAGTTATTTACTTTTGAATTAAATCAGCACGAATATATAACGTGTCAGTTGGATGAATTCTATCTGCACACCAAGTTACATCGTCACTACGTAAATTAACTGGAAATTCAGGTTTATTTATCTCCTCTGGCTCAGGGTCAACCTGTAGCCATATTAATTCTGGTGCGGTAGGGCAATTAATGCTTTCTGGTAAGTTATTAATTAAACTCTCGCGTGATGCTTTCCATGCCTCCCATGCCGTTCTGGTTACAATGTAAAAATAATTACCGCGCTGGTCTCTTTTTAATTGGTCTAAATGGTTATTCTGATTTACGCTGAACCAAGCTTCAAATTGCTGCCTTGATTTATCCATCACTCCACCTTATTTAATTCATCAATGCCAAGCTGTGTTAATTTCCATCCGTCTTTGGGGTGAAGTTTAATAAGCCCTTTATTCTCCAGTGAGAAAATTGATAGCTGATTACTTAATTTCCCATATCCATTATCTACATTTTTTAATGTGCTAATTTGACGCTCTGTTAATTTCATATTCATTCCCCTTATTGCATCCCTGCGAGTTAGTTGCGATTCTTTAATCCGTAATAATATCCACGCCTTAACCATCTGCATATTTTCTTAACTGCTCCATGCTTGGATCTAATTTCGTCAGGAATGCATGATGCACGCTCTATTAAATTCAATTGCTTTCTTTTCGTGCCACAATTAATTCCAGCTTTAATGTATTCACTGCGATATTTTTTTAGCCATTCGTCTGAATTGCAGTTGGGACAAGGCCTGCTTTCATCTGAATAATCGTAATAGTCACTATGATTGTCGATATATAAGCGACCTCCGACGCATTTACCTGTCCTATGGCTTCCATAGTTGCACGAGTGTTGAGTTTTGTTTTTCATATCTATCTCCTGTTTGCATCCTTGCAAATATATCCTTTGGTTAATCATCATCTTGAGGCTTACAAAAAATGCCACACTCAAAATCCATATCTTTCATTGGTCTGCCAGTAGCATCGACTGGAAGCTCATCAAGAAAAACACGCTTACCTTTATGGCGGACTAAACGTGCTCCGATACGCCGTGATTGCTCGGCTCTGCTTTCAAAAATATCAGGGTGAACTTTTCTAACGTGATTCCAGTAAGTGGGGGATGTGGCTTTTACGCATCCAATGCAATTGCCATTTGGATAACCAAGGCGATAAACTCGTGGTAGTGTTAGACCAGCTTCAAGTAATATTTTGAAGCAATCACCTTTAGTTAGATTTTCATCTGCCAGTATAGAAATAAGGTCGTGTCTCTCGTTCTTTCTAAAGTTTTCAATACGGTGTTTTTCTTCCGAGGTGAAGCCAAGAACAATTGAGTGAGCAGGGTTTGTTTTCTCCCAATACTTTCTAGCTAACTTTTTTAGTCCTCTGGTGCACGGTGCTCCAGCAATGCCAGACATATATTGCTGATGCTCCCATACTTCCACCGCTGAAGCGTTAGGCCATTCAGGGTTAATGACTGATTCAATTTTTACACCAAGCCACTTTTCAACATCATGAAGAAATCTTACGTTGTCTTCGTCTTCCTCTTTGATAGGATTATTAAGAATTCTAACTTGGTGAGTTTCGCCGTATTTATCTAAGGTTAACTTTGCAGCCACGGCACTAGCTGCGCCGCATGAGAACCACACGGCGATTAAAGGTTTCGTCATTTTGAAATGCTCAGGTTTGCACTCAGTTCAATGAGGCCTTTGGTTAAATCACATAGAGAAAGGGGAGGGTTAGCCCGAATTAACGGGATTTAATCAGAATGGCGCATCATCATTGTTAGTGGCTTGCTGGTATCCGTAGCCTTGGCTTGATTGGCCTAGCTGCCTGCGCTCGTCCTTGTCTTTCAGTGTAGAAAGAATGTTATCGATAGCTACTGGTGCGGCTCCATCAATCTTTTCTTGTAGAATCTGGCGAGTGTCAGCAAAGAACGGAATTCGAATATCAAAGCTGTAAGTATCGCTGCCGTTTGATTTGGTTTTCAGAGTCTTTTGCAGCACTAACCCAACACGCTTGCCAGTAAATTCAGGTGCGATAAAGTGACTAACAGAAATCATCTTTTCAGTGAGTTGCATAACACCAGCGCAGCCCATGATTGCGTTAATCATGTTGTAGCCGAATTTATTAACCTCACCATCTTTTTTAGTGCTGTAAACGCTCAGATAATTAACTTTTCGCCCATCATCTGTATCACCAGAGAACTCAATAAACTTCGCGCCAGATTCGGATGTACCTAGCTTTGCCTCCGCGATAGTAATCACATAGGCACCAGACTCATTGATAAATCCGCTTTGACCAGCCGCTAACGCATCTTCTTGGTTGTAGGTAAAAATTACATTGCTGTTCATGCTGCTTTCTCCATTTCTTTAGTTTTTTCAATTCCGTAGTATTCGCAAATTGCAGCGTCAACGGCTTCTAAGTCATTTTCTATTTCGTGGGATTCAAACATCCCCATTGGTGATTTAACCGTATCATTCCCGCTATTCTGCGTTGAGAATAGATACCGACCATCCTTGACCAGCGTTTTCAGTACGATAGTAAACATCCCTTCCACGGTTATTTTTTCGTCCAGCATCCTGCCGATAGTTTTCATTTTTACCTTGCCCATCTGCGTTTCTTCGGTGTGGGCTAAAAAGTAAACTCGCACATCATCAGGCGTATTGCCTATGGCTGCGTTAATCACATTCCATGTGTGGGAGCCTATCTCCGTGAACTTATCAAATGATTTTTCATCAGAGCGGCGCATGAATTCGTTAGCCATCAAGTATTGAAAGTCATCAATGACTATTATTTTTTTGCCATAATTAGCTGCTTTTTCGATAAATTGAGCTATTAATTCCCATTTATCGCAAACGAATATTGATGTATTCGGATCATCTTTGCTCCATTGCTTCCATGCTTTCGACCGAAACGGCAACGGCTTCCTTACCGTCTGAATTAATAGTGTTTCTTCTGGTTTGATATTGCGTAAACTGGTACTTTTCCCTGTGCCAGACTCACCAATAATTAACGTTGCTGTTCCCATAATTAGTTACCTCGATAACCAGTAATTAATGCTAAACTCAATATCAGGGTCTAAATCAGGCTGGCCTAGCAGCCAAGTTAAATACCCTGCGTTTTCCTTCTTTACTTCGGTAAATGTCATCCCTTTGTACTTACCGAAACGCAACTTGCTTAATAGTGATGGCTGATTAGTTATTTCTAACATTTCCGTATCTGACCACCCCGAATCACCCTTGATTCGTTTAAATAATGACGCCGTAACAATGCAATCATATAGCGCTCTGTGAGCGTGTAGCTCCTCTGGCACATGAACATCCAGTTTCAGTGCGTAGCGCAGATATTGATTGCTGTGACTTTCTAGCTCAGGCCATAAACGCCTTGCCAGCTTTAAAGTGCAAATAAAAGGAGCATCCATTTCTGGCATCATTCGTTTATCGAACTCGGCGTTATGCGCAACCAGATAATCAGCACCTTTATAAGCATCAATTACATCTTCAATAAGCGGAGATAGCTCAACCATTTCATCTGTGATGTGGTGAATAGCCATTGCACTTATTGAAATTGGTTTCTGAGGGTTTACAAAGTGGGATTGCTGCGAGCTATAATCAATTTCTGAGTTGTTTAAATCGATGCTTGCTATTTCAACAATTCCGCTATCCATATCAGCGGTTTCGGTATCTATTGTCCTGTATTTAGTCACCAACTTTTCTACCTCCCATTGGTAGCTCTGGAATATTCAGATAAGGGTCAAAGTTATCTCTGGATAAATGTCTTGCATACCGATCCAAGTCGGCCTGTCTTCGTTGAGCTTGAATGTGTTCAGGTAAGGGAGGGCAGGATTGAGACATTTCTAAGTTCTGATTTTTAACTAGTACGGCAAAAGCTAATTCTAGTGTTGAAATCCTTTCAACCGGCTTCAAGCCTATAACCTCCAAATTAATCCCGCTTTCTGCTAATGAATCCCTTATCCTTCGCCTTTCAATATCTTCATCAATCATTGGTAAAGCATATTTCAGGGCAGCATCCTTGCTTTTATGACTAGGGAATGCAGGTATTAAATACTTACCCATATTCACCCCTTAGCCAGCCTGTTGGCACTGATTGAGGCTGAATACCAAGGCTTTCCATGCGATAGTATTCTTCCTCTTCCTCGCGTTCCCTGCGCCGTCTTTCGGCATCCTGCCTATGCTTGAGTTCATACTCTGAAATTCTCATGCTGCGTCCTCATACCGTTCCCTGAGTATTTTTTGCAACAGTTCCTTTGTTACGCCTCTTGTGTTGAGAATAAGAGCCTCAGGGTCGTCCGTATCAACGCTGTAATTACTGCCAGCGTGAATAATTGCCCGCCTACCTCCGCACGCCGCAGGTTCCGTAGCGGTGTACATTTCTTTTGACTCGACAATGAACTTTGTCATGCGTCACCTCACAAAAGCAGGGAGAAGAAAAAATATAAATATCAATATTGTTGCTACACAAAATCCGGCACTTGGTTTGTTCTTGGTAGCTTGTGGTTTAGCAGGTCTAACCATGCAAACGTCTCGCATTGCACGGCTGTATTTATTTTTTGCTTGCATGATTAATCCTCACTTATCGATTGATAGCGATTGTTATTTAAAGTGTTCTGGTGTTGGTGCGGTGGGTTACTGCTGAGTGAAATAGAGTATTGATTTAACAGCTTCTAAGGCTTGTAACTTTTCCATGTCACTTAGCTGGCTTTTATCAAGTGTTGATGCGATTTTCTTCGCTTCGTGCATTATTTGTTCTAGTGTTGATGATTGTTTCAGTGCTGCCATATATCACCCCCTAGCCTTTAACATTGCATCTGCCATGCGGTAGGCTGACTGTGCTGTATCGTAGAAGTCACCTTCGTATTGCTCCCTTAAAGACCATGGTAGCGGTATTGTGCTAATCATTGCGTTCATAGCCTTAGCAGCGAAATAGTCGCGCAACGTCATTCCTTCCTGCGCTACAAATTGCATATCTGGATGTCCGCTTGCTGGAAAAGCCGCTCCACCTGTTTTATCTGTCATACTCCCTCCGTTATTAACTAAGCACGATGCTAGTTGCTTTCACACTTCACGCCGCAGAAAGGGCAGAATGAGAATGTAACGGGGAAATCCTGCTTTGTTAGGCTGGCTTTCGGTGTACCGTCCTTTTTGACTTCCTGATAACTGGCGTTGTATTCAATGAAATAATTAACTGACATAACGCCGCCAGACATAAACAACCCTGATTGTTTCCAGCCGGTAGACCGTAGGCTTGCGCCTTCAGGTAGTTTTGCTTTGATGCGATTTTCCATGTCATCGCCTAATTTCGTAAAGCAGTCACACATATATCTATCTCCTATCTATTAATCAACTCACCAGCTATTCTTCTTCGCTATCTGGCACATTTAACCACTCTGGACGCTCACCTTTACCTAGATAGAAATCAGCAATATCTAATAGGCGAGGGTAGAATTTAAGCGCTGTTTTTCCGTCCATTTCTGCTATTTCAATCTTGGTGAATTTGCGCCAATCTTCAATAGTGTGATTTTGGCAGCCAGCGCGAAGATATTCACCGTTTGTGATAGTGATAGGGTATTTTTCACCCATGATTACGTATGTGTGATCTGGCAAGCCAGCGCCTCTCAGGCCAGCGCCTCTCAGGTCAGCGCCTCTCAGGTCAGCGCCTCTCAGGTCAGCGTCTCTCAGGTCAGCGCCTCTCAGGTCAGCGCCTCTCAGGTTAGCGCCTCTCAGGTCAGCGCCTCTCAGGTCAGCGCCTCTCAGGTTAGCGCCTCTCAGGTCAGCCTTAGATCCGCTTTCACCAAATGACTCTACGTAAACCTTGTGTTCATCAAGAATTTTTCTTAATTCATCGGTATTCATGTTTATTTTCCTATAATTAGGCAATAAAAAAGACCTGCGAGAGGTCTTGTAATTTATGCGTTAATCAACTCACCACAGCCCACAGAATGGACTGTAATTAGTTAACTGCGCGCCAGAACATATGCTATTTTTTCAAACTCAACATCTAAGTCACGAGCCATCTTGCTAATGAACTCACTGCCTTTGAAAGTTGAACTCATTTGATTGTTAAACCAGTCCTTAAGCTCTGTGAATGCAGGTTCTTCATCAGGTTCAGATATCACAGTTGCGGCATTAGCAACTTCTCCACATATAGAGCACTGCTTGTATGAATAAGGTTCCCCATCCCATATTCCAGATGAATATAGGTACTTCACGCCTTTTGGTATCTTTCTAAGGCATTCACAGCACTTATGCTCTTTCCTTGCTGTCCTATAAACCTGATTGAATGCTTGTGGCAAATCACACATATTCATCCCCTTGCTGTGATGCTTCCATCACTCATAATCGGCTTGCGTAGCCGTGGTTGCTTGCGTGTGTCGCATTTCTGCGAACGGTTCTAATCTTTGCTAGCTGTGCATCAGTAGCATCTTTGTGATACTTGCTGATGTGCATAACTGGTAATCGCGGGTCAAATGTCCTTAGACACAACGGACAGGTAACTTTCGTTTTCATGCGCTGCTCCTATCAAATGACTTATGCAAATATTGTTATTTCATAAGTAATCTGTAGTGCATCTCATTGACCATACTTACTGACTGGTTCCGCCGAGTGCCCGACGCATGGTTTAAAGTCGCGCCGTTCGACTATCTTTTATCTCTGGTTGCCCTTTGATGTGATCAATTAAACATTATGTTGATTCATTAGTCAACACTATGTTGATTTATTTTCTTCGTGCGTTGATTTTGTTGTTGATTTGAAATGAGTTTTTTTTGAAAAAAATATTAGAAATGAGTAGTTCTGTGGATTTCAGGCAATAAAAAAGCCGCACTAGGCGGCTTGCTGTTGTTGGTGTGTGTTAGGCGTCCATTACTGCCCACCAAAATACACGACCTATAATTTCGATATCAGATATTTTTGCTTCCTCATCAGGGTAATCTATTTTGTTGTAACTCCTAATGATTACTTTATTGGCGGTGGTTTGGTGTAGAAGCTTTATGCGTTTTAAGCCACCTTGATTTATGGCGTATATCTTGCCGTCAACTATCTTCTTATCACCAGTATTAACCGCCACAGTTGTGCCATTGCTTATAACTGGCTCCATGCTATCACCGCGAGCAGGGAAGCTAATGATTCCGCTGCCATCTGAGTTAGCTCCTATTTTTCGCATTGTAGATTTTGAAAATCTCAATTTGAAACCGTTATAGTCATCATCACTGTATGAGCCATCACCGCAGGCAAATTCTATATCTTTCAAGAAGGGTATTTCCACTTCATCATTATCGATAGGAGTTTTGCTATCCCATGTTCTTATGGGGAAAAACTCGGATTCATCAGGGATCTGGCTTTCTTCCATTTTAATCTTGGGGTTGCCAATTCCATTAAGAAGCCAGTCTAACGAGTAACCGTATATTTCACTTATCTGCTGAGCTGCCTCTCGGCTAATGGCGTTTCTTTTTAGCCAGTTATTGACAGTTTGAGAGCTAGTGTTTAGTCGCTCAGCTAAATCTTTTTGCTTTAAACCTTCTGCTGCCAGCAGGTATTTCAATCGTTCAGTTAATTCCATAAATCCTCCTGCCGACACGATAAACATTTTGTTGTTTTCATCAATCATCTTTATGTTGATTTTTATCCCTACGTGAATTAACATGATGTTGATTAATACACAAGGAGTTAAATGGAGATGGATAAAATCAAAACCCCGTTACAAATTGCACTTGATGCGTTTGGTGGAACACAAAAAGACTTGGCTAAGTTAGTTGGAATTACACCACAACGAATTTCTGCAATTAAAAAACATGGCGGAAATCTGCCACGTACAAAAATGAAAGAGTTCTCAAAGGCTACAGGACTGCCAGTTCAAACCCTGTATCCAGACGCTTTCTAGAAATACTGAAACAAAATATTTAACTGAACGGCACAGTATATTGTCGGGCGGGCGGCGTATCTCTAAGGAGACAATGTACCGAAGTGGCACCCCCCATTCAGTTATATAAAACAAAGCAATACACACTCACAGGATCGTGAGCAACGGACTAACTGTATCTATTTAATGGAATATTAAATTATGGACTATGCAAACAACAGCAAGTTTCGAGAAATCGAATCAAAAATCATGAAAGGAATTCTTGTCACTGGAGCCCGTGAAGTGGCGAAAAGAACAGGAATGCACGAATCGCAAATATCGAGAATGCAATACCCACAAGATAAAGCGAATTTAAGCTTCGTACAACGCTGCGCAAGGCTTTTAGCAGCTATTGAGTACGACAAGTCAGATGACACGGTAATTATTCAGGGTGATGAGGCTAGGGCATTAATTCAGATGCTAGAGCATGTCAGATACCCAAAAAGAAAAACCTCAAAGGCGGCAACCGATGAGGCTCAGATGGAACTTATTTAAACAACAACTAATGAGGTAATTATGGCAAAAAAACGCCGTTTTATCAACCAAAACCAAGAAGAAAGAGTACATCCTGATAGCCCTGATGGGCTATTGGTCGCAGCTGCAAAAAATAGGGATTTCGGCAAACGATTTGTCGAAGAGTTTAGAAAGCAACAAGGAGGTCAGCATGTCAGCGGAAATAAAATATCTTGATGATTTTAGACCTGAGCTAAAGGTCGTGGAGAGCAAAGTGGCTGACCTTGATAACGGCTACACCAGAATAGCCAATGAGCTGCTTGAGGCTGTCATGCTTGCCAATTTAACTCAACATCAATTGTTAGTTTTCTTTGCTATTGCCAGAAAGACTTACGGCTATAACAAAAAATCTGATTGGGTTGGTAATGAGCAACTTTCAAAGTTAACTGGAATGTTGCCGCACAAGTGTTCAGCAGCTAAAAGTGAGTTAGTTTCCAGAGGGATTTTATTGTCAGAAAAACGTCATGTTTCAATCAATAAAAACATCCATGAATGGAAAGAAAAACAAGTTTACCCGAAAAAGGTAAGTTTACCAGAATCAGGTAAGAAAACATTACCCGAATCAGGTAAAAGCGATTACCCGAATCAGGTAAACACAAAAGACAATACTACAAAAGAAAAGAAAGATAATAAAAACACTATGAGCGAAGAGGTTCGCTCGACGGATGAAAAATCAAATTCTGAGCCTACAAAACAAGATCCCTTTATCGAGCCATTCGAAAAGATATTTTGGATTGCAGGGATGCGGAAGGTTGGCAAGGACAAAAGCAAGACGGCATTTAAATCGAAATTCAAAGAGTGGCGGAAAGAAACTGGCGGTTCAATCGATGAGTTTGCCAAGTTCCTTGCTGATGATATTCAGTGCAGATTACGTACTCAGCAATTTGGGTTTGATAAAATGCATCCGACAACCTACCTAAACGGCAGTCGCTGGACTGACGAGAAGCCAGAGTTATCACAATCCACAACGCAGCAATCATCCATCACGGTATCTAAAAACGGTCTCGTATTCTACTGAGGCGAAAATGAAATCAACTATCAAATCAATGTTAATTCGTGGTTATTGCCACGGATGGCTAAGTGCTGATTTCGTTCGGTACTGGTTCTGGAAGTTAAACTTGAGGGAAGCTTAATGACAATTACGGAACTGTCAGATCGCCTTTGGGATGATGTTGACCGAGTGGCGAAGTATTTATTGCCTAACGGCAAAAAAGAGCATAACGAGTGGGTAGCTGGTTCGGTAAATGGTGAATCAGGCAAGAGCTTGAAAATAAACCTTTCAGGTAAGCGCGTTTGGTCTGATTTCGCAGAGGGGATTGGCGGTGACTTACTGGATTTGTGGGTTGAAGTTAGGGATTGCAGTTTGCATCAAGCCATGACTGAGGCTAAGCAGTATCTAGGCATTCACGACGATGACCACCACTTTTCAGCGAAGAGCCAAAAGAAATTTAGCCGACCCAAAAACGAATCACTTAAGAAAAACATTCGAAAAACTGAAAATTGTTTTACCTATCTAGAAGGTCGTGGGATTAGCAGAAAAACAGCCGAAGAATTTAAGGTCTGTGACGCTGTAGTCTGGTCTCATGATGTTAGCCGTGAATTACCCGCTATCGCCTTCCCGTACAAGCGAGACGGTGAATTATTGCAGGTAAAGCGAATTAGCACCGAGCGACCAAATGGCAAAAAAGCGATTTCAGTTGAGGCAGATTGTGAGCCTTGTTTGTACGGTTGGGATCAGATACCGAAAGACGCAAGAGCAGTAATTATTTGTGAGGGCGAAATTGACTGCATGAGCTACCACGAATATGGGTTAGCCGCGTTATCTGTGCCATTCGGAGGGGGAAAAGGTGCTAAACAACAATGGATTGAGTTTGAGTATCACAACCTAGACCGTTTTACCGAGATTTGGCTGTCGCTAGATGCTGACGAAGTAGGGCGAGAAGCAGCAAAAGAGATTGCTAATCGACTTGGTGAATATCGTTGTCGCCTTGTTTCACTGCCGAAAAAAGATATCAACGAATGCCTACAGGCTGGAATTACCCAAGAAGAAATCATTAAGTACCTCGAAACCGCAACCTACTTTGACCCTGATGAGTTATGCAGTGCCCGTGAGTTTATGCAGGACACCATCCAAGCATTCTATGGAAAAGAGCAATATCTTTTCAGAAGCCCGTGGGAAACATTAAATCACCAATTCAGCTTTAGAGAGTCGGAATTAACCATTCTCAATGGGGTGAACGGTCACGGTAAAAGCGAAATTCTAGGTCATATGCTTTGCGAGGCAATGAGACAAGGGGCTAGGGCTTGCGTGGCATCATTCGAGCTTAAACCAGCGATATTTCTTAAACGCCTAACGCGCCAAGCAACCTGCAACAAATTACCTACAAACATGGAGATTGAATCAGCCTTTGGATTTTATGACGATCGCCTTTGGTTATTTGCGCTGACAGGAACAGCGAAAGCCAAAAAGCTATTGGAGATATTCCAGTATGCAAACCGACGCTACGGAATAAACCTTTTTGTTATCGATAGCTTGATGAAATGCGGAATTGACGATGATGACTACAACGGGCAAAAGGAATTTTTAGACGCAATATGCGACTTCAAAAATAAAACCAATAGCCATGTCATTCTAGTCACTCATAGCCGCAAATCTGATAGCGAAGATAAACCCACAGGGAAAATGGACGTGAAAGGCTCAGGCTCAATCACTGACCTGACAGATAACCTGTTTATCATCTGGCGCAATAAACGCCGCGAGAGGGCTTTACAGAAGCTACAAGCAGGGCAGCAATTAACTCCAGAGGAACAGAATCACACAGCAGAACCAGCATCCGTATTGTGTCTGGAGAAGCAACGAAACGGTGAAGGTTGGGAAGGCAAGATCCCGTTATACCTTGAAGAGCGTTCGCACCAATTTTTAATCATGGAAGGCGGCTCACCATACAACTACATCGCTAACATGCCTAGCTCAGAGTATGACCAAGTATGGCAGAGCGAACACGTCACCGAGTATTAACACACCAAATCATAAGGACTTCAGATGAAATCAAAACGAACCAGCATGAGATTGGTTAACTTTTCTCGCGAAAATTCAGGTCGAATGGATAAAGTTTATGAAGTTAGGCATGAAAACCAAAAGACAATATTAGAGCAGAAGCTAACCATCAAAAGGGATGAGTTTGGCAGGTTTAGCGTTGATGTTGCAATGGATGACTTCCCTCGCATCGATAACGAACTAGATACAATGCTGAAATATGCAGACTGGCTAGAGCGAATGGGAATAGCAATTCGCAGAGAAGCTAAGCGTGCAATTAAGCGAGGTGTTGAGTGATGAAAATAATTAGCTGGCTTATCACTTGGCGATGGGTGTTTAAGCAATCTGTGATGGAGTCAGGAATGACAACACAAGGCGCAATCAGCATGAAAACATCAATGGTGCGGAACAATTTATTCGGCTGTAGAAATAGCGCATTCATTCACCGAGACATGCAACGAATGATTGATGCGGCAGCAAGAAAAAATAGGGGTGAGTGATGAAAGGAACAACGTTAACGGAGCTGAATAAAGCCTACTTACGCCAAGGTAGATTTATAGCTGGTCGATATATTCATGCGAACGCTAAATACTTCAGGCAAAGAACAGACGCAATATTTTTTGAGCATGAATTAGCAGCCGACAAGCACAGACCACGCGGCAAGGCATATTTGCGATTAATGGAAATCGAGAACTTAGCCAACACAATGAAGTTTAAAGCGTTGCAAGAAAAAATTTGCCAACGGGAGGCATCTAATGCAGGGAACTAATCCAACAGACTTTGAAAAGTGATGCGCTAAAGAAATGGGTCACACGATTGAATACATGATCATGCAGCGTAAGAAAAACATGTTTGGTGGCATTGAATACAAGCATGAAGAAATTGATAAGCGATATCGCGCTTGGGGTGCTGCGACGTCATATATCAGAGGAAAACTTAATATTCAGAAAACCAATGCCAGAGGGTGAATGATGAGGTACTACAAACAATATCCAGTAACGCTCAAGCACTTTCTTCACAGACCAACATGGGCAGCAACGGCAGGATATGACTTTAATTACATTGATTGCATGGCGTATGTTGCAGATTCGTATAGTGAATATATGAAAACCCGTGATTGGTTATTTTGGCTAGATAGTGAGATTAGAGAATTACCAATGACCATATTGATGCTGTTTTTCATGCTATTTATTGCACTATCAACGCCTTTTCTTTACCCCTTCTACAGCATAGTAACTTACATAAATTGCAAGCGAAGCCTGAAAGATGAAGTAACAGAAATTGTTGACACAAACCTATCAGTTTGGCTGCGTGACTTTGAATAATTGGAACAGGAGAGCTAACAGTGAGTGATAATAAAAAGACACTTGCGCAGGAAATTATCGATAGCTACAAAGGGAACCCGATAGCAACTACTGTTGTATTTATTCTACTTCCAATTCTCTTGGTGCTGTCAGCTATAAGAACCATTCTGATATATAACAAGAAAATTGCTAATGGGTTATTCAATAGTTATGACAAAGGGCTAAAGGTAATTGGGGTTGCATTGTTGAAAATGAAGAAGTTTGACAGAAAGAAATAGGAGGCTAACTTGGAGAAAGCCACAAAGTTTCTTCTAAGAAATAAACAGATACGAGATAACCTGATAGCAGCAATACACACCTTACCCCTCAACGAAGAATTCCCCCTAGAAGTAAAAATCTCAGAATCCAGCCGAACACTACCGCAGAACGACATGTTTCATGCGCTATGTGGTGATGTATCAAAGCAAATGACACTCAACAATGAACCACTGAAATTATGGCAGTGGAAGAATGTCTTTGTATCTGGTCACTGGATGGTTACTACGGGAGCGAAAGAATCGCCATTAATTCAGGGTATCGAGGGTGAGCTATTAAATATCCGAGAGAGCACGTCTCAGATGGGCAAGAAGCGCATGAGTAGCTTAATTGAATACTCGACAGCTTGGGCGGTAGAAAGTGGCGTGAAGCTGCGTACAACTCGTTATGAATACAACTACTACGGTCACAGGGAATAACTCAAGGAGCAGCAAGAGAGATGAAAGATAACGTAAACAACCCATCCCACTACGCATCAGGTGACATTGAATGCATCGATGCTATGAAAGCCAGCATGACCCATGAAGCATTCTTGGGATATCTCAAGGGCAATATCCAAAAATACGTCTGGCGATATGAAAAGAAAGTTAACCCTGTTGAGGACTTGAAGAAAGCCCGTTGGTATATGAATCGACTTGTTGAAGAAGTGGAGAATTATCATGAAGAACATGCTAGCGACAATTGAATCTAAATCGATATTTAAAGTTTCCCATCGTAGTAAACCCAAACAGCCACCAAGCAATATTACATTCGACCCGATGAAATCTATCAATGACAACAAACACGTACGAACAGCGAGGACGAGAAAATGATTAGAACCCGACATGTAATTCTATTCTTTTCGATTGTTACTTTAGCGATGGGGTTTATGGGGGTATAGATGGCACTAAAACGCGATAAATACGATATTGTATTTTCGCAGTTAGTCAGGGAACGAACGGATTACGAATGCGACTACTGCGGAAGACACTTTAGACACGAACCTTCAAAACTTCACTGCTCACACTTCAAATCACGACGACACAAAGCAACTCGATATCATCCTCTCAATGCCTTCTCTCACTGCGCTGGCTGTCACCGAAAACTAGGCGAAGACCCACACGAATTCAATGCTCACGCCGTTATTACTTACAGCGAGATGACCATTGATAGCGTGGCTCGTCTAGCAGGAACAGCGGTGAAGTTAAAACCGTGGCAAATGGATGATTTATACCAGCACATGAAAGGTGAGCTTAAACGGCTTCAGGAGCTGCGTAGTGATGGCGTAACAGGTCGGATTGAGTTCACGCTGCCAGATTGGTATCAGCACGGCATAACTTATCAGATGGGGGATATATGAAGGCTGAAATTACGACCATTCCTGAGCTACTTGTCAGAACATACGGGAATATGGCTGAAGTTTCCAGATACCTAGGATGCTATAGAGCAACAGTAAAAAAATACTCTAAAGATGTTAACGCAGAAGGCCATGTAGTCATTAATGGTCGCCTAATGACGATATATAAAACAAGAGTGAAAGGCACATCCAGTCTCGCCAAAGAATTAGATAGTGCCGCTTCTATTGTGAAATGTATTAAACCTGAAGCTACCTGCAAAAGCTCGCAAATTAACACGAGGTGAAAAATGCGCGATATTCAGCTTGTGTTAGAACGATGGGGAGCTTGGGCAGCGGATAATACAGAATCAGTGCAATGGTATTCTGTAGCGGCTGGGTTCAGTAGTTTAATTCCAAGTAAGGTGAAGTCACGAGACCAGTGCTGCGAAGATGATGCAATGATTATCTCCGAATGCATGGCTCAACTAAATAAGAAAGATAGCGAAATGCATGACCTGCTACTCGATTATTATCTGTTTGGTATGACATTCATTCAGTTGGCTAAAAAGCACAAATGCTCTGATGGACATATTGGGAAAAAGCTACAAAAAGCGGAGGGGCAAATCGACGGAATGTTGATGTGGTTAGATATAACCTTGGAAATGGATAAATATGTAGAAAAAATCCATTAAATCACTTTACGTACGTAAAATAGCTGATATTGTGATAAGAGTGACAACAACGTCAGCAGCTTATAGAGCCTCACTTCGGTGGGGCTTTTTATTTAACTGAAGTTGGCAAAGCGTATCGCTTGTAAGTCCAATATTGGTGCATGAGTAGCGCTCCATGCCGTTAGCCCACGAAACGGGCATTAATTCCAACTACTGCAAAATATGCAGTAGTTCAAAATATCGTTGGGCAATAGTCCTAACAGAACAATATTTCAAGAGGTCGCCTAGTGCGGCCTTTTTCGCATATACATTAATTTCACTTTAGTTTTACTCTCGCTTGCCATAAAGTATATGTGGACTTTTTTGCGAGGAGATGTAATGAATCAACTAGAGTTAGAATTACCATTAATTTCTAGGCAAGAAAATAATGTTGTTATTTCTCAAAGGGCGCATGATGGATATATTAATGCTACAGCCATGTGTCAGGCAGCAGGCAAGCGGCTTAATCATTACCTTGATAATGCATCATCAAAAGCTTTTATTTCCGAACTGTCTATCGACACCGGAATTCCGGCATCGGAATTAATTCAAATAGTTAGGGGAGGAAATCCTTATATCCAAGGGACTTGGGTTCATCCTCAAGTGGCTATAAATCTTGGTCAGTGGGCATCTCCAAAATTTGCAGTTCTTGTATCAAAATGGGTATTTGATTGGATGTCTGGTGGTAAGCAGAGTCAGTCTGCGATGCCATACCATGTCCGACGATATATGATTAACAGAGAAAAAATACCGCCAACCCACTTTTCTATGCTTGATCAAATGACGCTTAAGCTTCTTGCTCCCCTTGAAAGTAGAGGGTACATGTTGCCTCAAAAATTAATGCCAGATATCTCGTTAGGTAGATTTTTTAGTGACATCCTAAGAGCCAAAGGGTATGACCCAGATTCATTTCCTACCTATGAGCATGAGTTTGATGACGGAAGAAGGCCAGTGGTAGAGGCTAGGCTTTATCCAAATGAGCTGATAACTATGTTTAATTATGAAATCAATAACTGGATAAAAAACAAATCTATAACTTATTTCAAAGGTAGAGATGCAGAGGCGTTACCTCTTCTAAATGATATTATCTTAGCTTTACCTGCACCAGAGTAAATTATGAATTATTTATAACAAGCCTCACTTTATGTGGGGCTTTTTCATATACGCCGCCACAGAATTCTAATCACACACACTTAATTGACGCATAGAGATTGTGCGCGGCTATCTATTAACTAAAAAACACAGGTGTTTATATGCCAAGTACCGCGACTGGTGCTATCGTCGGCGGTGCGGGCGGTGGCGTTATGGGCGTTTTTATTGGTGATATTAATTATGGTGTCATTACTGGCGCTGTGATTGGTGCAACCGTTGCTGTTATTGCTTCCAAAGATAATAACAGAAAGAAAATTCTCTTATTTGTCCTTTCATTTCTGACGGGCGCTTTAATTACTGAGCCTGTTGACAGAATACTAAAAGAAAAGCTTGATTATGAGCTTGGCGGCACATTAACAGCAATTCTTGTATCTGCTTTATTCATTTCTGCATTATTGATTGTTGCAAAGAGCGAAACGCTAACTAAAGCGCTTACTTGGCTTCCTCGTCTGATAGAGAAAAACTTCACGACAATTGTCGATGTTCTATCAAAGCGGAGGGATAAAGAATGACTTATATCCTTTCAGTTTTTAATGACAAACAACTTCTTTTTAATTGGGTCAATGTCTTGATTATTGTCTTGATAGCGATTCGATTATTTCTATGTGAGTACAAGCGAAACCGTGATTCATGGGTTGGAACTGCGCTGATTATTTTATGTGTGTGGGAAATCTATGACTTACTAAACGCACAGGCTACGGCGGGACTTTCGAGTATCGCTAGTAATATATTTCTTGGTGCGCTGGTCTTTGCTGCCAAGGGGAATGTAATGCAAGTATTTAAGAGGGTTAACAAATGACACTAGGTGAAAAACAACGCAAGTTTACTCGTATGATTGCTGATTTGATTACCTTCGCATACGACAATGGCTATGAGCTGACATTTTCAGAAGCATACCGAACACCAGAACAGGCGGCATTGAATGCTAAGAAAGGTTCAGGCATTAAAAACAGCTTACACACTCAGCGTCTAGCTGTAGATTTCAACCTGTTTAAAGATGGTAGATACCTTACCGCTTCAAGTGATCATAAATTGCTTGGTGAGTATTGGGAATCCATTGGCGGTACGTGGGGCGGTCGATTCAATGACGGCAATCATTACTCGTTAGAGCACAATGGCGTGAAGTGATATGAAACTTGGCGAAACGATAGTATCCGTTGGTATTATCTTGGCAATGACCCTTTGTGTGGCGTGGCAGGGTAACAGGATTGATAAGCTAAAAATTTCAAATGCCGAATTAACTAGCCAACTCTCTCAGCAAGTAGAAATTAACAAAGACTACGAAAAGCGCATTAACTCCCTTCACAAACTCGACACTAAACACACAACGGAACTCACAAATGCAAAAGCTGAAATTGACCAGTTGCGTATTGCTGCTGAGCGCAATCCTGAGCGGGTGTATATCAGAGCCAGTTGTCCGAAAGGCGAAACCAATTCCACCTCCACCGTGGATGATGGAGCAACCGCCAGACCTACTGACTCCGCTATCGGAAATTATTGGTTACTCAGACAACGAATCGCAGAGTCCAAACAAATGATACTTGGTTTGCAAGATTACATTAGAACGGAGTGTTTAAAATGAGTCAGACTTTAGGTCAAAAGTTAGTTGGCGTTAGTTTCAACCCTAGCGGAAATATCATGGTAGATGCTGTAAAGCAAAATGCAGCGGATACGATTGATTTAATTCAGGACAGCATGCAAAGAGCTACTTCAGAAGAAGCTTTGATGATTCACAACGAAGCCATTCGTCGAATTATGGATGCTCAGATGTGGTCTGTAAAAGCTATCACTTGGAAAGATTAACTCAAGATAAAGAATGAAGCCCCTGTAAACGACGCAGGGGCTTAGTTATATAAAGATAAAAATGTAAATGCGGTAGCATCTGCCACCAATAGTAAGCTTAGTTAATGATTTATAAATGTACAATATATATAGTCAAATAATAACTATCCCCTGATTTCTCAGAGGCTTTTTAATATCTACGGGAGAAATACCTATCGTGGCAGCACAAGGTTTCGATAAACCAGAACAATTTCGAGATGAGTTTGATAAAAGCATTCCGAAAGAATAAAAAAAAGCCTCTGTAAGCTGAGGCATAAAAATTCGGAATGTTTATTACTAGTTCTATGAATAGCCCAAATGTCGTAAGGGCGTGCGCATAATATCAACATAAGTAAAATAATCTAGGCGAAAATTGTTACAGAATACGGAAAGGAGTTTTTCAGAACGAGTAATATCGCAATAACACCAGAGCAAATCAAGGCTCTTAATGGTAGCAAGGTATGAAAACAGGAACATTGCAACTATCGATTTCAGTGAAATTCAATCATTAATTAGCAAGCCAAAAGAAAGGCATGTCTTTGGATTTAGATGGCGCAAATAAAACAACGAGCCTCGCAATAGCGGGGCTTTTTAATAGATGTGATTCCACCATATAAGGGGGTGATTTCATCTTGACTGCTAGGAACAGACTAGAAGCGACCTGATTAACGTAGTGATACGTGATGATGGTTGCGAACTCTACGCATTTCACCCTGTGCACCACATGCACACACATCTAAAAACATCGAACCGTTATTTAGGAATGAGCCTTTGAGGATGTCAGTTATAGCTGATACTGCTTCGATGGGCTGATCTCCTATGTGGCAAGGGTTCATTACTAAGTAAGGACAGTATCATGAGTAAATCATTAGTTTTTAAAGGTAACGAAGTTATCCCATTTGATAATGGTGATGGAAAGGTTTGGTTTACCAACAAACAACTTTCAGAGTTACTTGAGTATAAAGATGAATCATCGGTGACTCGTATTTTTAATAGAAACAAAGATGAGTTTACAGATGGTATGTCTCAGACGGTCAGCTTGACCGTTAGCAATAAAAACAATGAGATACAAAATAAGAGAGTAAGGATATTTTCGATTAGAGGCGCTCACTTGGTAGGAATTCTATCTAAGACTGATGTGCAAAAGCTTTGCGTCGCTGGCTATTAGATTTAGCTGAGAAAGAGTCCAAGCCGCAAACAGGGTTGGCAAACCTTGATATGGATGAGCTTAAAAGTTTAACTATCAATGAAATGCAAAATAGACTAGTAGCGGCTGACAATTGGTCATTTGAGAATTTCGGCAAGAAAGGCAGTGACCTAATGAACTTACGCAAGCGTCACTTAAAGAAAATACGTAAAGCTAAGAAAGCCATTATGGATTTATCGCAGCTAACCTTACCTGACATGGGGGATTTTCCAAATGGAGAAGAACCTGCATGAATGCTGAACAATTTATAGAGAAAAACGTACAGGCCGAGTTAAAGAAGCTCGGCTTTTCTTTATCTATCGCTCAGATGGCTAGCAACATGGCATTAGATCACTACCGCAAAAGTTCACAGGCAAGTCGCAAAGGTGGATTGTTTGATGATTGCTTAAATGTGGCTAAAGCATGGGCGATTAAGTATTCAGGCGGCAAGAAGAAATGACCAAGCAAGAGAAAGAAACAATATGCATTCTCCAGCGTCAGATACAGCAATCCCTTGAGTACATTGAATCAGGACGAATTGAAGAGGGTCGATTGGTCGCTGTAATTGTTGAGCGTGGATTGGATAAATTACTCAGCAAATCGAAGAAATGAATAGGTCGCTCAGCGGCCTTTTTTATTGGGTGGAATATGAAGAGTAAAAACAAGCCACATATCCGATTAACCCCGCAAGGGTGGCACGCCAAACTAAGACAATACAATGCGATAGGCAAATCACCACAGGAAGCTATAAAGAGCTTAAATGAGTTCTTAGGTGAGCAGCAAAGGTAATTGAATATGAATAAATACAACATAGACGCCAAGACTACAGGATTTGGAACAAAGGTAGATGTAACCGATGGTGAGCTAACAGCTTGTTTGCGTCAGGCTGGAGAGGTAAGGCGCATCACTGTTACTGGTCGCGGCAATATACGGCAGATAAAAACCATCGCCAAGACATTCTATAACGCACTGAAAGGTGGTTCATGAAAACAGGAACACTAGCATTACAGATTTCAGTGAAATTTAAATGGTGGGTCAATCCATACATATCCACTTTGAAACTATTTTGCCTAACGCTTGGTATTGAGCCTGACTACGACAAGGTAGGTGAGTTCATCGCTAAGCGTGGGCTAATTACAACGAAACACATAACAACAAGGTAAATCATGACTGATAAATTAACACGCTCACAGCAAATCCGCTTAGAGCTACTCACATTAGCAAGCAACGATACAGCAGCAGCGCAAAAGGCGATTGATTATATCGCTGATGATGAATTGAAGTTTGAACTATACAAGAAGCTATGGGGCACAACATTCAACGATGGGTCGATGATTAACAAGGCAGATACAACGGTGCAGAAAACAAAAGAAGCGCTGATCCTGTTTGCAGATGAGAACGCCAAGAAATAACCAATCACAAAGCCAGTTTATGCGGACTGGTTTTCTAATTTGTTATGAGGATATGAATATATGGCTAGGCTGGACTGGAGCGAGCTACAAAAACAGTTCCTGTCTGACCATGCCGCTACAGGGATATCACCGAAAGAGTGGTGTGAGTCTCAGGGATTAAAATATACAACTGCGAAGCGCTACATTAAAACTGCGAACAAAACTGCGAATTCGCAAATTGAAAATAGCGCGAAATCATTAGCTGATGATAAAGAGTTAACAACACAGCAAAAGAAATTTATTGTTGAATATCTGATAGATGGAAATGCAACACAAGCAGCTATAAGAGCTGGGTATAGTGAAAAGACAGCGCGAGAGCAAGGTTATCAACTACTTCATAAAACTTCAGTTGCGAACGAAATTGCGAATCAGCAAAAGCAATCGCTTTCACGCGCACTTATCGATGCTGATGATGTTCTGGCTAAAGCATGGGGATTAGCTACATTCGATGCCAATGAGTTATCACAATATCGCATAGGCTGCTGTCATTACTGCTGGGGTGTTGACTACAACTACCAGTGGACTGAAGCTGAATATCAAAAGGCTTTGGCTAAAGCGATGGCGCGAGGTCAGGATGAGCCAGATTGTTCAGGTGGTACTGATTTCAATAGAACGCTTGACCCTAACCCTGAATGTCCAGTTTGTGGCGGTGAGGGAGAGGGTCGAGTATTCATTCAAGATACCCGCAAACTTTCATCATCAGCTCGTCTAGCTTACTCAGGAACAAAAGTCACTCAGAATGGTATCGAGATACTTTCTATCAGCCGTGAAAAAATGTTTGAACTCATTATGCGTCGAGTTGGCCTTGCGGATAGCGAGACGGCGCAAAAATTACAGAAGTTAGAAATTGAACGCAGGCAACTTGAGATAGAAAAACTTCGCAGAGAAATCGATACCGAGAAAGAGCAACCTATAACACGAATGGAGGTGGTAATTGTCGGGGAGAACGATACGAACGACACTGACACCACCACAGGGTAAGTTTTTTAGCCTAACTTGCAAATATCCAGCATTTGTCGGTGGTTTCGGTACTGGCAAAACAGAAACAATGGCGGTATCTGCCTTTAGAGATGCTTCCCACTCATCCAGCGCGCTGATCGCAATGTACGAGCCAACCTATGACTTGATTAGGCTTATTCTTGCCCCGCGTATGGAGGAAAAGCTATCTGAGTTTGGAGTTAGGTACAAATACAACAAATCAGAAAACATCATTTACACAGCAACATCAGGTATCGGTGATTTCGTTCTGAGGACGTTAGATAACCCAGCACGTATTGTTGGTTATGAGTCTTATCGTTCTCACATTGATGAAATAGACACGTTAAAAGAGCAGCACGCCTCCGCTGTATGGGTGAAAGTTATCGCCCGTAATCGTCAGCGACCTAATGGCGTTCCTGACCCATTCAACAGGGTTAGCGTATACACAACCCCAGAAGGCTTTAGGTTTGTTTATAAAACTTGGAAACGTGATCCAAAGCCCGGCTATGAAATGGTTCAAGCATCAACTTATAGCAATCCATTTCTACCGCATGATTATGCCGATTCTCTAAAAGAGAGTTACCCACCTCAGCTAATTGAAGCTTACCTAAATGGTGACTTCGTTAACTTGACTAGTGGCACGGTATATCACTGTTACGACAGGAAGCTAAATAACAGTCTTGAATCAGTTCAGGGTGATGAGCCTATCTTTGTTGGTATGGATTTTAACGTTGGGAAGATGTCAGCGATTGTTCATGTTGTTCGCAATGGGTTTCCTCATGCCGTAGATGAAGTAATAGATGGCTATGACACACCTGATGTTATCAAGACATTATTCTCACGTTATCCAGAAAACAAAATACACGTTTACCCAGATGCTAGCGGTAACAGCCGTAAGTCTGTGAATGCGTCTGAGACGGATATTGCTCTATTACGAAAAGCAAATTTTACGGTCCATGTTGATGGGACTAACCCTTCGGTAAAAGATAGGGTTAACGCAATGAATGCAATGTTTTTAAATGCTGAAGGTGAACGTAGATACTTTGTTAATTCTATGAGGTGTCCACGTTACGCTGAATCATTAGAACAGCAAATATGGGCCCCTAATGGTGAACCAGACAAAACGGCAGGATTTGACCATGCCAACGATGGTGGAGGTTATTACATCGTCAAACAATTCCCTATCATTAGACGTGTTCTTACCGAACCGTTCTCGATTAACTGGAACTAATATGAATACAAACGTTGATTATAAACATCCAGCGTACAGCGAGTTTTTGCCTGAGTGGGACATGATCGGCGATTGTGTTGATGGCGAACGAGTTGTTAAAAGTAAAAAAGAAAAATACTTACCACATCCTGCGGATAAAAAAGAAAACGATGACAAAGACAATGAACGCTATAAGCGTTATTTAGCTAGAGCCTCGTTTCTGAATGCCACAGGTAGAACGCTAAGTGGCTTACTTGGTATAGCATTTGGCAAGCCAGTAAAGATTAGCGTCAGCGGAGGCGTTGAGTATTTGGAAACTGACATTGACGGGCAAGGCCAGCCGTTAACTCAGATGATAAGGGATGCTTTATCGCAAAACTTACAGCGTGGACGCGCTGGGTTGTTAAGTGACTTCAGTGGCTCAGGTGTCCAGTCTGAAGCTAACAAAGGTCGTCCATATATTCGATTGTTTACAGCAAAAGAAATCATTAACTGGCGAGTGACGAACGGGAAAACATCACTCGTTGTTCTTCAATATCAAGAGCCAGTTGATACCGAAGATTTTGAGCTGAAAATGCAGAATAACTGGATTGAATTGAGGCTTATTAATGACGTGGCCCATTCTCGACGCTGGTATGAAGATGGCGATATCAAAGTCACAGCTTGGGTTGTATTAAGTGACGCGAGTGGAAAGCCTCTTAATGAGCTCCCATGGTCATGGATTGGGTCTATGAACAACGACCACACGCCTGATGCTCCACCACTGGCAGATATTGCCTATGTAAACATCAAACATTATCAAGCTGAGGCAGACATTGCAGAATCAGCGCATACGGTTGGTCAGCCGATGATTGCACTAACAGGCCTTACTGATGACTGGGTGAAAAATCACTTAGCAGATGGCTTCACTGTTGGCTCTCGTAAAGGTGTGTTGCTTCCTGTCGGCGGTGATATGAAGTTTGCCCAGCCAGAGGATAGGAATATTCAAATCACACTAGCGGAGCGCAGAGAGAAGCAAATGGCAATGTTAGGGGCTAAGTTGGTTGAGCGCGGTACATCGGCTAGAACAGCCACACAGGCTCAGGATGAGGCACAAACAGATAACTCTGTGCTTTCATTGTGTGCTGGCAATGTGGAGCAGGCTTTTAACCGAGCGCTTGGATTCTGCATTCAGTTTGCGGGAAGTGGTGAGGCGACTATCGAATTGAACAAAGTTTACGATATTGCACAATTAGATTCTCAAGCAATTACGGCTTTACTTGCTGCTCTGCAATCAGGTGCTATGCGAATGATTGATTTTGTTAAGTACCTGCAAAGTATCAATATTATTCCGCAAGATGAGAAAGCTGAGGATGTTATCGAAGAGATAGAATTATCTAGAGCTAACTCAATGATGTAGAGGTGAGTATGCAATCACAATTGATGTTAGACAACTCAATGATGATCCAAATTCTCCTAGAACGCCTCAAATCTGGCATTGTTGATAGTGAGGAAATGCAAAAAGAGTTAAGGGCGGCAGTTGCTAAGGCATTAGCTAATTTCTCAGGCCAGATAACATCGAGGTCAAAACTAAATGCCATCATTGCTGAGTTAAAGCGAGAGTTATCACCAGTTCTGACCAGTTATTCTGAATATTTACTGCAATTGGTTATCGATATTGGTATTGAGTCAAGTCAGCTTGAAGTTGATAGCCTGTCACAGATAGTGACAAATGAAATAAGCAAGCCTAGTGCTGATAAAGTTGAGAAATCTATCTTAAATGTACCACTGATATTAACAGCTTGGGGAGGCTCACTGTTCCTCAAGAAGTTTATATCCTCTTGGGTAAATAGTTCAGTCCAACAAGTAGAGAATCAGGCTGTTTTAGCTATGGCTGCACAAAGTAATATTCAAACTCTACAGGCGACTATTAACGGGGCTGCAATTGATAGGTCGCAGGTTACAACATCAACAATATCTCGCATCACTTATAACTACCGAACGATTGCAAATACGGCTATTCAACATGCTCATACATGCGCGGCTCAGGAGTTTTATAAGGAGAATGACGATTTAATCAAAGAGGAAGAGTTTAGCGCCATACTGGACAATAAAACATCATCTACGTGTAGGGCTTTATCTGGTAATAGATATCCGGTTGGTGTTGGTCCAATGCCTCCGCTTCATCCGAACTGCCGAAGCCAGCGATTGCCAATTCTAAATGATAGATTTGCTGATTTGATAGTCACTAGGCCAGTTGGCAGGTCTGAATGGGGCGAGGAGAATTATTATGAGTGGTTAACTCGCCAGCCTGCAAAGCGCCAAGATTTAATACTTGGCCCAACGAGAGGAAAGCTATTTCGTGATGGTGGTCTGTCGCCTGAGAGATTCGCACAGCTACAGTTACACAAAAACTTTAAACCGATGACGCTCAAGGATATGCAAAAGCTTGCACCTGAAGCATTTGAGCGAGCCGGAATTGAATTGAAATAACACAGACCCGCCACTGAGCGGGTTTTTTATTATCTGCGGTCAGAGGCTGCACCATCTAAACCAGAGGTTTGACGATGTTTAAATATTTATTAACGAAAGAAGAGTTTGACGCATTAACCGATGAGCAAAAGGCCTTTTACAAAGAGTCTGGCGGCAATTACCAACTTCAAATTGAAGGAATGCCTGATATTCCAGATGTGTCTGGAATGAAAAAGAAAATGGATGAGCTTCTTGCGGAAAAGAAAGCAGAGCAAGAAAAACGCCAGCAAGCCGAAGATGCAGCGAAGAAAGCGGCGGAAGATCAGGCTCGCAAAAATGGCGACATCGAATCATTGGAAAAAAGTTGGGCTGAAAAGCTAAAAGCACGTGAAACCGAGCTGTTAGCACAGTTGCAGGAAAAAGACGCAAGCCTACACACGCTTTTGGTTGATAACGTTGCACAGACATTGGCCACAAAATTGGCTGGCGATGCTGCTCCGTTAATCATGCCACACATTAAATCCCGCTTATCAGTAGAGGAAGGCAAAACACGAGTCGTTGATTCGGCTGGTCATCCGTCCGCATTCACTATTGATGATCTAGAAAAAGAGTTTCGTAGTAACCCGTTATTTGCACCAGTCATCATTGGGAGCAAGGCAACAGGAACAGGGGGAGATACGCATCACCACTCGACAGGGAAAAGCACTGGCAAAACGTGGAAAGACTACACAGAGGCAGAGCGAATCCGTTTGTTTGAAGAAAATCCAGAGGAATTCAAACGCCTCGCAAAAACGCAATAATTAGGAGAGTAAAGAATGGCAACAACACGTTTATCGGACATTTTCCGTGGTGACTACTATCAAGCAATTGAGCCACAGAATAGTCCTGAAAAAACAGCAGTATTTGAGTCTGGGATTATCACCCGATTACCACAACTGGACGCTATCGCTTCTGGAAGCCAAGGTACTGCGACAATTAACTACTGGAATGACTTGGATGCAAATGAAGCACCGAATGCAACCTCTGATGATCCAGACCAAATCGGACAGGTAGGAAAAGCAAGTCAATCAAGCCTGAAATCTCGCGTTTTGTATCTTAACAAAGGCTATGGGGTTGCAGATTTAGCGGCTGAGTTGGCGAACAGCGAACCTATGTCTCATATTCGCAATCGTTTTGGTACTTATTGGACTCGTCAATGGCAGCGTTATCTCATTGGCACAGCCCGCGGGATTATTGGAAGTAATATTGCAAACAACGACAGCGATATGGTCATTGAAGGTGGTGAGATTATCTCAGCTAACAACCTGATTGATGCCGCATTTACCGCTGGTGATGCCGCTGACACGTTCAGTGCTATTGGCGTGCATTCCGTCATTATGAAACAAATGGCCACCCAAAATCTAATTGAAACTATTCGAGATTCCGATGGGCGCATTATCCTGCAAACTTACCTAGGTAAGCCAATCTTTATGGATGATAGCCTGAAGAATGAAGATGGGCGTTACTTAACAGTGTTCTTTGGTAGCGGGGCATTTGGTTATGGCAGCGGTTCACCACACACGCCAGTAGAGCTTGATCGCAAGGCATCTGGCGGTAATGGCGGCGGGGCAGAGGTGTTGTGGGAACGTAAGACTTTTATTCTTCAACCAGCAGGCTTTAGTTGGTTAGGAGAGGAAGACCCAAGCAAAACACCAACAAACATTGAGATTGCTAATCCAGCCAATTGGGCTCGTAAGTTTGAGCGTAAAAACGTTCCATTTGCAGCGGTATTGAGTGGTAAGGCAGATGGCGCTGGTACTCGTTCAGTAAAACAAAAAACTGAAAATTCAGACGGTAAATAAGGCTAGTAAACAACAGGGGCTTAGGCCCCTTTAATATTCAGGCGGTCTCATGGCTGTAGACATAACAATCGAACAGGTTCAGGAGTTGCTTGATTCAATGGGCTTTGAGGCTCCTGATTTTATTATTGAGTCATTTATCACTATTGCAAATGGAGTAGATGACTGTCTTGACGCTTCAAACTATCCAGAAAGTACGGCTAGGCTCATCAAGCTTTATGCTGTTGTTTTGATGCTGTCATCCGCCGATGTGAGGAAAACAACATCAGAGCACGCACCATCAGGCGCTTCTCGCTCATATCAATACTTTGATGACGGGAGAAAGCAACTTGCTAACCTGTTATCAAATCTAGACACATCGGGCTGTACTGATTCATTGCCAATCAATAGGCCGCAAAATCTAGTTCAGTTTGACGTCTTTAGGAGTTGATATGGCGAAAATGTCTCGCTGGTCATACAAGAGTGTTGCGACTGTTTATCCAGTAAGCAAGGGAGGGAAATGGGGCGATGAAACTATATATGGCGAACCTTATCTCATTGATTGCAACTGGGTGGATAGTAACGAAAAGGCAATTGATGCTGATGGAAGCGAATTCATCTCTCGCTCGGTGTTTAATACTGAGGCGCTCCATAAAGGTAAGCCTGTAAAATTACCTGAGATTGGCTATTACATCGCTAAGGGGGACACTCGGATAACCCTAGACCCTAGAGAGGTCGAGGGTGGTAGTTCGATAATTAAAGCTATTGATGGCTTTGACACTCGAATGTTTAGGCAAGACCCTGATTACAAAATAAGGACTTGATATGGCAACTAGGGTTAGAGGTATTAATGAGGCTAGGGCTGCTTTATCAAGGATTGTTGGTGATATTACCGCTAATAAAGCGACAAGGGCTATGCACAGGGCGTTAGATATTGGAGGCAGGCAAGCAGCCGTCTACACGCCAATCGATACAAAGACATTAATCAACTCAAGCTATCGGTCGGTTAGAGTGAATGGAACGATATTAACTGGGCGCGTTGGCTATAGCGCTAGTTATGCTGTTTATGTTCATGACCCTAGGGTTGTACAAAAGTTTAAGCGCCCAACAGCCAAGAAGCTTTTCCTTGATTCAGGTTTTGAAGAAACAAGGGAAATGATTGACGCTGCGATAATGGAGGAAATGAGGTTGTGATTATTGACGATTTCTTTGACTACTTAGAGCGCGGAAATGTGACAGGTGACTTTGACTTCATTCAGCCGTACCTATGGAACGAGAAACCAAATTCAAAGGCGGGGCGATACTTAGTTGTACAAGCGTCAGACGGTAGTGGTCGATTTGGTGAATTGTCTGCTGATGATTATATCGATGTGTTAGTTATATCGGCTCAGGATGATGTGCCTTGGGCTGCAAAGAAAGCGGAATCAATACTCCAGTACGTCACCAATAACCCAAGCGATTGTAGTTTAAACTCAGTATTTAACATGGGTGGATTACCTAACCCTATACCAACATCAGATAACAGGGTCATATTCAGGCTCTCATTCCGCTGCTTATCATAAACAAACAAATCTCAAACTAGGTCGCCAATGTGCGGCCTTTTTTATTTATAAGAGAGGCAACATGCAAGGTTGTACTACTAGCTCAGACATCATGACTGGGCGATTGAAAACTGTCGAGTTGGCATATGGTTGTCCTGACCAGTTCCCGACTGACGAAGAGTTAAAACTAAATGGCCTGCCAACATCGGTAACGTGGGATTTAGCGCCTGAAACGCTGGTTTCTGATGCTGATAATGGCGGTATTTCTTCCACTATGATTTCAAACCTTGACCCGACTTACTCGATTGAAGGTGAAGTACGTCTTCATGACCGTTCTGATGAGTTTGGTATTCAGCAATTTATTAAATACGTTGTTGATGAGATTAAGGCCCGTCGTCAGCCTACCGTGTGGATGCGTTTGCACTGGGGTGATTACTATCACATTGGCTATATGAACGTTACTGGACTAAGTGACGGCGGTGGTGTGAAAGAGATTGTAACCTATAGCTTAGAGTTAAAACTGGCTGATGGAACTACTTTCCAAGTTATAGAAGATGACAACGCCATCCCTGTGACGAATGTTGCGGTGTCGCCTAAAACTGCATCCGTTGAAGTAGGTAAGACAACGCAATTATCGGCAACAGTGACGCCTAGCAACGCAACTAATAAAGCGATTGTGTGGAAAAGCTCTGATGCAGGTAAGGCAACTGTTACACCAAATGGCCTAGTTACTGGCATCGCGGCTGGCAAAGTTACCATCACAGCAACAACCGCTGATGGTGGCCTGACCGATACGTCCGAAGTGACCGTAACGGCTCCTTAATATTACAAAGGGTACTTACGAGTGCCCTTGATAATACTAGGAGTATCTTATGACACCGAAAATAGAATATGGCGAGTTCGCTGTTCAAACACCTAATAACGAGTACATTTTTAGCCCGTCATTTAATGCAATGACGAATATCGGTAGCCCATCAGAAATAGTTGATACCTTCACGGTTTTATCTGGTTCTGTCGTTAGTGGGGCCATTTCATTATTAGCGGCATATTCGCTTAACGGCGGTTCAAATAGTAATTGGCTGTTGAAATATTTGAAGAAAAGTACATCTCGCAAATTGTTATCCTCAGCAATGATTGTGATGCAGGCGTGTTGTGATAAGGACTGTGACGAGTTAATAGGCCAATGGCGCGCTGGTAAAAACGGCACAACTTACCGCATGGGGAAGCTGCCAATATCTGACATTATCGTGTTGGCTAGAGAGTTGATGATCCATGGCGTAATTGGCAAGGTGAAAATCAGGAAGCTACAGCGCAATGAAAGCGATAAAGAGTTCACTGATTCATTTAATGCTGTCGAATATATCAATGCATCCCGTGTCCACTTTGAAATGAACCGTGATGAAGCTGAAAAGCTCACAATGTCTGAGTTTCTGATGATGCTTAAAGCTAAGTATCCAGAGGAAAAAGGTTTCACTAAAGAAGAATATGACACCGCTGTTGATGATTATTTCGAGCGTAAAAAACGTCGAATTGCACAAGCTAAAGCGAACAAGGGGTAACTATGTATTTACATGTTTTACGCAAAAATCCTGTAGGTAAGCTTAATGTAGAGCAAGAGTTGATTAAAATAAGTAGTATTGAGTTCACTAGTGGTTTTTCATCTAACAATAGAAATTATGATGATGTTGTTATCATTTGCAGGGTTGATACATCAAGGGAAAATAATCCAATGTTTATTGAATTAAAAGAGGGTGATGTGTTTAAGGTGTTAAGTGAATCTGGCGTTGTTTTACAGGAATTTAAAAAGTAACACTCATCTATTAAACCCGAGGATATAAAACTATGAACTACTTTGCAGAGGGGCACTTCTAGGTAACTAATTTAACCTAGGAGTAATATGAAAAAGATTAAGCAGCAGTACAGAAACGCTATTATTGAAGGGGCTTGGTGTTGGTATCCAAGTTTACGAAACAATTGTCATAAAAGCTTTAGCACCAAGCAAGAAAAAAGCACCTATGCCATGCATTACATTGAATATAAAGGCTCGATGCTTAAATTAAGAGCTGCTCGTGGTTTTTGTTTGGTTGACTCTCGGTATGACTTACCAACAAGCGCTTATAAGCTCAGCAAAAGCTGGAAGCATAATTCCAGACGCAAACATCAATACTATCGTGAGTGAGATAAAGCCCTCAATAATGGGGCTACTTTTTAATCCCTAATTTTTCCTTAACGACTTCCATCTCTCGTTCAAGCTGGAATATGCGCTCAGCCGCATCAGAAATCGTTAAAACTTCAACGTGAGAATTACGCAGTATCCAATATTCGATAGCTGCGACCATTTCCTGATTGGCTGACCGATTATTAAATTCAGCTAATTCTTGAATTCTATCTTTTAAATCAGTCGGTAATCTGAGGTTAACCTGCGGATGCTTATATTTTCTTTCCATGCCACCTATCCTCAAAAAGTCTCATTCTAGATAGGTGTTTTTTAGGTATCAATGCGTACCAAGTAGGTATCATTGTATATGTATACAGTATTTTTGGTGCGGATGGGCCTTTTTTGGTGATTTTTATTGCTAGTCGTGATGGCCATTATGGTTGTAGTGCCCACTATAAATGGTGGGTATTATCGAGGTGCGGCATTATACACCTCGATATTCAAGATACAAGTAGAGCTTGCAGTTAAGTTAACTTAATTCTAATATACTCCAAGGTATATTTAGCAATTTGATAAGGCATGAAAATGAATCCTTTACTAAAGCATTGTTTTGCAGCGATTTTGTCGGGTGGAATACTGAGTGTTCCTTCGTATTCGCTCGCTGACGTATGTAACGATAAGGAGTCGCATGTCATGAAGAGAAATGTGATTGATAATGTTACAGAGCTTAAGGATGAGTATGCAGAAAGAAATAAGATAGTGGCTAACTTAGCCGATCAGATTAATGCATATTACTTTAGCTTGTTAGAAATGGACGAGGATCAAATCCGTGGCGTTATGATACAAAACGGACTAGAAGAAAATAAAGCTTGCGAAGCTGTCTTGAGGGGGTTTGAAAATGTTCTCAAGGTTAGAGTTAAGCAAGACGACTTGTCCGACGAAGAAAAAATGGAAATGAAATCATACTTGCGAACGGTTGCTAAGGCTAGATATGCAATAGCTCGCTTAAATGATTTTTCTCGTCAGTTATTCACTATCCCTAAAACGTTCGAAAGTGATATAGACTTTAATGCTTTAAGGGAATTAGCTGATTACACAACTAAGAAAATAATTTCAGGTGACTATTCCTTTACTGGCTAATTCATGGACGAAATAGAAGTAACTATAAACGAGCAAACAAGAAATCAATTTTTTGGCGACTTATTCCAAAAACATTTAGATCTCGAAGCTAAGCTACTCAAAGACTTTAAAAAGTATAAGTCAGATGAGGGGATTCCTAGTTATTTCGGAAGAGATGTTTCATACGTTAAGCCATATTCAGCTGAAAAAGCTTGCTTGATGCACATTCATTTAAAAATACCGCCAGATAAATTTCCAGATGATAGGGTTCAATATTACAGAACTCACAAAAAAGGAAATCCTGAAAAAGACATCTGCTTGGTATATGTGCAAGGGCTTATTGAAGATCACCGATACTCAATTATAGCCATACTACATCCTGATGCTCACCTGAAAGCACAAGACTATAAGGTCATGGATGAGCTGGCGCAAATAGCTCAAAAATTTAGAGATGAAAATTAACCTGCTTCGGCAGGTTTTTTGTTTGCTTCAATTTGCACTCCCGCTAAGCTAACATTACTGAAATTAACTGATGGGATGGTGAGATGAAAAGAGTACTAATGATAGGGATGTTGACTTCACTTTTATCCGGATGTTACGAGTCTGAGGTGCCCTGTGATGTAAGCGATAAGTTGCTATGCATTTATGCTGAGAATGGCATTGCAAAATCTCAAATAGAGTTGGCTGCAATATATTATGAGGGTGATTATAGCAAGCCAGATTATAACAAGGCGTTTTATTGGGGTGAAAAAGCTGCTTTAAGTGGAGATGTTGATGCTCAGACAATGATTGGTGAAATGTATTATCGTGGGAAAGGTGTTGAACAAGACTATAGTAAGGCATTTCATTGGTTTACCGAAGCAGATAAACAAGGTGATGATTTCGCCAAGGAAATGCTAGGAGTCATGTATTATGATGGGCGTGGAGTTGATGAGAATGAAACGCTGGCATACGAATACTTTAAAAAAGCCTGTGAGGCAGGCAGACCGTTTAGTTGCTCAAGATATAACAATTCAAAAGAGATTAATTTAAATTAACATCTCCTAGCCTAGCCCGTCCTTGGGCTGGGTGGTTAGGCATTAATCATCAAATGAGTCAATGTCAAACATTTTTGAGGTCCTACTAAACGCTGGAAGTTGAAACTCAACAGCAATTGCAGGGAATATCATTATTTTTTTATCTTCAATGTCATGGTTACTTACAGTTTCACTTGGATACCTCCTATCATTAGGAACAAGTGATGAAGTAGTCAATCCTTTAAATAGTCTACGAAACACATACTCACCATTAGCGAACGCCAAGACGTAATCCTGATCATGTGCATCAAGTAGTGGCTCGAAAACAACTATAGGCTCACTTGAAAATGAAATAGAGTCATTTGCACTAATCTCCATCGCTGGATCTTTTATACGTACAGCAAAGGTCAGGTTACTAACTTCATATTTAGCAGGATAAAATTCATCTGTTATGTAGATTGGAGACATGCTTGTAAGCCAATGGGTCACCATTTCTAATGGGATAATGGGTATTTTATTAACCTTATCAGAAAAGCCATTGATGTTTTTTATCCCTGATAACCCATCACCAGTGGCTAGCCATTCAGGAGTAGTCCCTAGCGCCCCTGCTAGTTTAATCAATACATTAGCTCTAGGTTTAGATTCGTGACCTTCATATGCAGCTATTTGGCGTTGGGAAACACCAGTCAGCTTCGCCAGCTCTGCTTGAGTCAATGATAGCTCATGCCTTGCTGCCATGACTCGAGTATGAAACCCTTCGTTTATTTCATGTTTTTTCATCTTAAATCTCTAAAACTTCATTTTTAAGTTGACCATATAAAATAATGAAGTATTATGAAGTGGAGTGAAGCATTCAAATGAGGATACACGATGAAAAATGAAAGTAAAGTAGCTAATCCAACTCAAGTTAGAATCCCACATGAACTTAAGGATGGGATAGAAAGAACCGCTAAGAAGTATATGCGTTCTAAACAGGCGGATATTATCTATCGTTTAAAGTTAGTAGACGAGATGGAGAGGAATGGTGAAATTGTTATCTAAAAGAAAGAAACCTCAGAAGCGCAAACTAGCTGAGGTTTCAGTGCCAAATAAACCAGCGAAGGAATAAGTGACATGAACATTGTAGCTAAAACAGACTTAACTTTCCAGAACTTCACATTCAATCCAATCGTTGAAGATGGTCAAGTGTGGTTAACATCAACTGAAATTGCACAGGTATTAGGGTATAGCCGCACAGATAACGTAAGTAAGCTTTATGCACGTAACGCTGATGAGTTTACAGACTCCATGACAATGACCGTCAATATGACGTTCAACGGGATAAACAATAGCTTACGTAACAAATCGGTCAGAGTTTACTCACTTCGTGGCGCTCACTTGATCGCAATGTTTTCTAACACACCTGTAGCAAAGCAATTTCGTAAATGGGTGTTGGATATCTTGGATAAGGAGGTTGAGGAAAAACAAAACTTGCCAACAACAAGGCAGAAATCAGTTAGTACTGACGGATTACTCGCTAGATTAAACTTAATTTGTGATACATGGGATTTGGCTAAAGATGATATCGCAGCGTTTGATCCAAAGATGGCTAACCGACTTGGTGCGACTATGAATATGTTTTGGATGTACACGGCAAGTATGAAAAAGATAGCAAGTAAAAAGCAGGTAAGGAGATTAACACATTGATTAGCACTAAAAGCAGAAAAGCCGATAGTTACAGCTACCGGCTCATCTTAAACTAAAATATAGGACGTATATTTATGAGTAATAGTATTCGAGTTTTTAACTATAAGTCAAGTAATGAGCAGCTAGTGACAGTTTCAGGACTGAAATACAAAGGTAAGCCTGTGTTTCTGGCTATTGAGTTGGCAGTATCGTTAGGATACTCAAACCCGTCAGACGCACTAAAGAAACATTGTAAATCACTGATTAACCTTAATTATCGCGAATCGCGAGAATTAGGATTTGATAATCCGCGTGGTGTAATCCTAGCAGGTCAAGCTGATATGTTCCGTTTGATTATGCGTAGCAAGCTACCGTCAGCGGAAAATGTTCAAGATTGGGTATGTGAACAGGTTTTACCTGAAATTATGGAAACTGGTAGCTATTCAGTTAAGAAAAGTCAATCTGGGCTACCTGAATATCGCCAAGCCAGAACACTGAAAATGTCGGTTGATGCAATCACCAACTTGTTTGACTTGATGCCGAACTTAAGCAATGAAGCCAAACAGTGTGCAGCAGCGAATATTGTTAACCCGATTGTAGGTTTTGAAGCTGTTCCGCTGCCAGTTCTTGAGCAAAAGTATTACAGCGCTGGTGAAGTAGGGGAAATGCTAGAAGTATCAGCAAATAAAATTGGACGAATCGCCAACAAGAACGGGTTGAAAACCGATGAGTTCGGAAAGTTCTTCTTAGATAAGTCGGCTCACTCATCAAAGCAGGTTGAAGCATTCCGCTATAACGAGAATGGTATTAGCGCATTACGCCATATCATTCACGGAAAAGAAGTAGCCTAACCTACACATAGCCCAAGGATGGGCTTGTAATCCAGATCACACATTACGCCTCTTAACTGAGGACTTTTGCTTTGTTTTGCACACGCCTCGGGCTATCATAAGGTAAATTAATAAAAACTGAGGTGAGGGGGGGGATGAGAAAGGGCGTCCTTGCCCTGCCATCTATTTGATTAATGCAGGATGTTTTCCGTTAAGGCTTTCTTGTAGCATCCGAAGGAACGAATATCCATCCTTGAATCGGTCGTATAATCTTGGTGCTACTGGTGAGTCGATACTACGCAGGGCTGGATATAACTCGACTTTCCATGCTGTGTAAATTGCTTCGAAATGTTTCGCTAGCGCATTTATATTATGGATATCTCTATCCTTGTTAACGTAGAGGTGAGTAGTCTCCCTTGGGTCTTCTTTGGGAATGTAATCACCTTCCAAAACAATTTTATGGATATATTCTACGGCTTCGGGTATTTGGTTTATTGTTAATTCTTCAATGCTTGAAATGTTAAAGCGCTGATGAACGAAAGCATACGCCTCTGGATACATGATGCCTTTTTTGCTTACGAGTAAATTAACCGCATCTTTTAACGGGTTTCTTTCTTGAACTGTTGAGCGACGAATAGCTTGTTCAACTCGACCACTAACTAAATCGTCGTATGCTCTGATAACCTTTAAAGCAAAAGCAGCGCTGATCCACATCGCATAAGAATAAACTAATTCTTTGCAGACGTAGGTTCCACCATAGCGACCTTTTTTTATGTGGACAGGTTCAAAGGTAGGATTTTCTACCTTTATGATTTCTTCAATCAAATCATTTGTTTGTTGATTGCTAAGCCAGTGAACAGGTTTGTGTTTTTGTTGTGACCCAGAAGCAATGTGCAGATCATTAAGTGAATAGCGACCTACAGAATCTTTGCGAATTGAAGTGTTAGAAATGATGAGTTGATTAGTCATAATTGACTCCTTGTATTTCTTTGAGAATGTTAACCATAAAATATGGTGTCGGGAGGCTCAAAACGGCTACAAGAGACCGCGGACTTATTTCCCTTTCGGGTGTTGTATTCGTCGCCCTCCCGACATTGTTCGGGGTATGACCGCGCTATGCGTTCACTAAATGATAGGCATAAAAAATCCAACACTGACGGGGTTGGTTTTGACCGCTTGTAAGAGGTTTTGAGTCCTCGTTTGCTAAATGTATAAGCCAATGTGAATTATGTCAATCATACTTTTGTCTGGTTGCGGCGATATTCATATAAAAGATGTGTTTTGCTTTGATTTGCAGTCTCGATAAGAGAAACTATGCTTATTGAATTTAGCAAGGAAAAAGCATGGAAAATCAAAACAAAGAAGTATTTGAGCAATTATCTGAATTAGATTTCATTTTAGAGCTTGAGCGAAAGTATTCTGGTATTTACCCGTTTAATGAAACTACTATCACCATCGAGCATTTAGATGAGTTCGGGCAATGTATGGTTCATTTAGGCTTCGAAGATCAGTTTGCTATAAGAGACTCTTTTGGCAACTGGCGACAAGCTACAGCAGAAGAATGTTTACAATTAAGCAAAGGTAAGCTTAAAGGCTCAGCTAAATTGATGTAAGGGATGGTGATGAAAAAGGTACTGATAATTGGTGCGGTGGTTGCTTTGCTGGCTGGGTGTGGTGGTGAAAAATCAGCTTCAGATAAAGTCATGGAATTTGTAACCACAGAAAATACAGAATTACTGTCAAAGTCAAAGATAGCAGCATGCACCCCTGAAGGGATTAAAAAAATAACATTTATAGATAAAAATGTACTGCCAACAACAAATGACTATTACAAATTAAGTGACTACCTGTATGGAAAGGCAAAATACAGTATTGTTTCAGAAAAAAAAGATGGTGATTCATATATTGTAAGCGTTAAATGGACATATCCTAAAGCAATAGATGATGCTAAATCATTCGTTGAGGCTGATAGCCCGTATGCAAGTGAAAGGGATAAAAAAGACTTAGATAATCTCAAGGCGTTGTATGAAAGTGGCGGGCTGGATAACCTTGAGTATGTAAGCGATATATCTGAATGGACGGTATTAAGTGATGGGATAGACCCTAATTTGACGGATGGAAATATAGAAGTTTGCTCTAAGTAAATAAAGAAAATATACGAGTTCAGCCCTGCCACTTGGCGGGGTTTTTTATTTTAGCTAAAGGCTCACACATTTGTGTGGGCTTTCTTTTTTTAAAGAGGTCTCAATATGTCAGAAAGTCAAAGCGTTGGCGGGATTCATTATGATGTTGCTATGGATGTTAAGCCGTTACTATCAGGTGAGAAACAGGTTTATACCAGCCTAGATCGCATGGAAGGGAGTTTTAATAAAGCCTCTAAATCCATAGAGTCAGCAGAAAAATCAATGTTTTCATTTTCAAAGGCAGCAGTGGCGGTAACGTCAGCATTGTCAGTTGGTGCTATTGTTCATGCGGTTGATGAGTGGGGGCAAATGGCTGCGCGTATCAAAATGGCGCTAAAGTCAGCAGAGGGTGATATTGAAAAGTATGGCGCAATACAAGAGCGATTCCTTGAGATAAGTAACAGAAATGGTAAAGCAATAGAGACGGTGCAATCTCTTTATGCTGGCTCCGCATCATCAATGAAAGAACTAGGATATAACACTGATCAAACAGTTGATTACATTGAATCATTGTCATCGGCCTTTACTTCTAACGCAACTGGCGCACAACAAACAGAATCAGCCATGAATGCATTAAATCGTGCAATGGTAGTAGGGACATTGCGTGGCAATGATTGGCACTCTGTTTTGAATGCTACACCTTCTGTTGTTGGAGATATTGCAAAAGAGCTATCCAGACTTCGAGGCGGCGTCACTGTAACTGAAAATGAAGTTAAAAAAATGGCGATGGAAACTGGTATCTCCATGCAGCTTTTTTCCGATGCAATGATCCATGCGCGAGAAGAAAATAACGCTCTTGCCGACTCGATGGACAACACTGTTGCTGATGGATTTACAAAGCTAACCAACTCAGCAAAAGCATACTTTGGTGAGCTTAATCAGAGTTTGGGCATTACAAGGTCTGTGTCGGCTGGCTTCGCCGTACTTTCTAATAACTTCGATAGTGTCGCTGTTGCTGCGATGGCTTTAGCAGCGGTGATGACGGGAAGATTAGCTGGAGCAATGGCTGTTAGCATTCAAAGCAAGTTGGGGTCAGTGGTTAGCGCTAGAAAATTAGTTATTGCAGATGCTCAGGCAGCAAAAGCAGAAGAGCAATTGGCGCTAGCAAGTTTAAGGTCATCAAACGCAGCGAAACAGAGAGCGCTAGATGAAGTAAAGCTAGCTCAAATGATGAAAGCGTCTGCCATTGGAGCAGATCAGGTTACAGCAGCAGAAGCTAGACTGTCAGCAGCAAGGCAGAATGCTTCAGTGGCAGTATCGAATTACAATCAAGCTCTAACAACTCACACAGCGGCGCAGTCTGCATCAGCAGCAGCGGCTGCAAGAGCTAGCATTACAATAGGCGGGGCATTACGTGGAGCACTAGGATTAGTCGGTGGTCCAGTTGGTTTTGCTGTTCTGGCGGCTTCAGGGTTATTTTACTTTAGCCAAAAGGCTGAGGAAGCGAGAAACAATGCTAATGGCTTAGCTGATGGCGTGAACAATTTGATTTCTAGATTTAAGGAAATGACTAAAGTCCAGATTGGAGAGGAAATCGCTAAAGCTAACAAGCAAATCCCAGAGCTTCAAGATGGAGTCAAAGAAGCACAGAAAAAATTCGATGACTTAACATCAAAAATATCTGCCTACAACAAAGAGATTTATAATTTTGGTGAAAAAACTCGTAGAGGGCGCGAAGCTTCAGAAGCCCTGAAGAAAACTTTAAATGATCAAGCTATTGCAGCGGGTGAACTTGAAAAAGCGAAACAAAGACTTTCGCAGACTGAAAGCTTTGTCACTATTGGGACTGCTAAATTTAACGGTGAATTATTAACAGGGATAGAGCTTTTAACAAAGGAAGCCAAAAGTGTACTGCCAAATGGTAGCGCAGCACTGAGGCAATATGGTGTAGATCTTGATAATGCAACCAAGAGTAAGCAAAAATTTAACGCGCAAAGTCTAATGCTTGATTTCGGCGGAGAGAAAGGGGAGGCTCTGAAAAAGAAAATAGAAAGAGACTTGGCTTTATCTAAAGTTGAAGGTGAAGCAAAGGTCAGGCTCCAAGTTAAATTTGCCGCTGATGATGCTGGAGTCTTAGATCCTAAAGCTATAGAGAATTTGCAAGATAAAGCGGTTGAAGAATATAAAAATAACGAAGGAAAGAAGGAATCAATAAAAACTAGCAAAGATGCAGCCTCCGCAGCAGCAAAAGAAGCTACTGAAGCCGAGAAATTGCAGAAAAAGATTACTGATTTAGCAAATGCAACAAAAGTTGCCGAGCTGGAAACTAAAGGATTATCTCGTGAAGCAGCAATCTTGGAAGCTGTTCAATCTTTAGGGTCTAAGGCGTCTGAAAAGCAAATTAAGGAAATAACTGAGCTTGCCTCTAAAGAGTTTGACCTTAAGCAAGCAATTAAGGACAGAGAAGACTCATACAAACAAAATATCGGACTACAGGCAACAAGAGACCAGAAGTTAGCATTAGAACAACTAGACAGGCAACTTAAAGCCAACTTAGTCACAGAGGAGCAATATCAAAAACGTCGAGCTGAAATAAATGCTGAGTACTCTAGGAAGATTGCAGAGGAAAACGCCAAATCAGTCATAACACCTACGCAAGAAATGGCTGGTCAGCTAGACCCAGTGCAACGACTAGCTAATGAGAACGCTCAAAAACTCGCTTTAATCCAAGAGTATGTTAATCAAAAAGTTCTTACTGAAGAACAAGGCTTAGCATTAATGAATGCTGCTAATAGAGAATATGAGCAGTCTAGATTTGATGCAATGTGGGGGCTTTGGAAAGGGCAGAATGATTTAAACAACCTTATGGGAACTGCAATAGATTCTTTGAGCAGCGGAACAGCAACGGCAGTTTCTGCTATGTTGTCTGGAACTCAATCGGCTGGTGATGCTATGCGTAATTTGGCTAACACAGCTTTGAACGCGATGATACAGCAATTAATGCAGATGGCTGTTCAGGCATTAATTACCAGAACAATACTAGGTACTTTTATGGGCGGACTGGGTGCTATTCCTAATATAGCCAGTGTAGCAAGCAGCGTTACATCATTGTCTAATATTGGAGGCATGGGGATGCCTACTGATTTTAGAAGCTATGGTGGTGGTCGTTACAATGGCGGCTCAGTAAATCCAAATAATTACTATCGCTTTGGGGAGCGTGGGAAGCCGGAAATTTTACAGACGAGTTCTGGGAAAAATTATCTCTTGCCGGGTGAAGGTGGGAAAGTAATTCCTAACAAAGGGCTACAAGGAGGCGGTTCTAGCATGCCACCTATCATTAACGTATATCAACAAGCTTCTGGTGCTGCTGTGGATGTATCTGCGGAGAAAGGGTTAAATCAGCAAGATGTGATCAATATCGTGGTGTATAACATAGCTCAAGGTGGTAGTGTTAGAGATGCAATAACAACCTATACATCAGCTAACAGTAAAGCACACGGAGGATATTAATGTCTGATAGTAAAATCCCTAGCTCTGACGAAATACTCAAAAGCTATGCTGCAATGATAAATGAGCCAGACCCACGCCTATATGATGCGCTAGCAACAGTACACGGAAATCACTCAACTCCAATAACGGTATCGGTTGGTGGCGTCATCTATTCAGGGATGATGGTTAGTGAAAGGGTTTGGCTAGAAGAAAATCTAAAGTTGATACAAAAAGGAGATTTTGAACACAAGCAAAGTCATGTTGATTATTACAATGATTTAATATCAGAGTATGATGCGAACCCACATCGACCAGCTATTGCATTGCACATGAAGGATGTGAAAATCATCAGTCACCCTACCGCGGATATGCCGATATTTCTATGGCGAATTCGCATTGATAGAGTTGACGCCTTCCACTTCGGAAGAATGCCATAATCACTAACCCTCTTCGGAGGGTTTTTTAATAAGAAAAATATCAAGTAAGAGGTATCACATGAGCAACAATGACAAAGAAATATTTAAAGAAACAAAGAGTTATTTTCTTCCTACATCTAAAGGAATGAAAGTATTCGCGTTAGTAAACATTCATAGCGGGTTATTTATTTCGACTGATTCACAAAAAGAGTTTCTGATTTATTTCGGTAAAAAAATGGGGTACGGGCGCTTTTCATTAGTGCGCCCTGAAACAGATTTTACGCCGAATGGAGGGCTGTTTGAATTAGCTGAAATACATCAGGAACCCGAGAAATTCCCGCATCTAGAAGTTTTAGAACTAGGTGTCTTATGGACTCTGCCGGAAGCTTTGAGAGCTCACGAATCAATTTCTGCTTATGCTCGGGGGGTTGGCTTGAATTCATGATTATGCTCTTTAATGCCTCAATAGAGTCATCATGAAATTTTATTGTAGTGACATTCAATATCGCGCTTAGACCGCCATCACACCGCAAGTAATCAATCCCGTCACGAGTAATAACTGTCATCCACGGCCTGACAACCACTGAATGATCTGAGTTTGCTCGTTTAAAACTGTCTCTTGAAATTAAACCACTTTCAACGAGATACACGAAGCTTGATAGAAAATCACGATAACTATCAAAGATATTAATTGCTTCTTGGTATTCGTCATCATCCATACCATCAGGATGTAACTTATATAAAAAGTGCAATAGTTTGTTTTGGTTTTCTCTTTCGGTTGGGTCAAATTCGATTTGAAAGTCACTCATAAAATACCCTTATTTGATTAATGTATAATCAGAATATCTTATGCATATGGATATTCTATCCTGATAAAAGATCAGTGATGAGAGTCTATGGAAATAATCGACTACCCTGAATGGTTCCCGTTACCACAAAAAGCGGATAAGAACAGAACTACCGAAACAGGGTTCAGAACTGACCAGCCGCAGTATGGACCGCCGATATATCAAAAGCTCACTGATGATATAAAAACCACGTGGAATGTGAAGTGGATTTTTACACTGGACGAGGAGCGCGCTTTCCAACAATGGTTAAGAAGTCCCAACTATCTGGATAACTGTAATAAATGGTTCAGGATGCTGGTAAACCTTGGCGGGTCAGGACTTCAGCCTCAAGTACTACATTTCATTAGTTATCCAGTGCAAACGTCGATTAATGGCAGCGTGGTTACTTGGACTGGATCGGTAATCTGCCGCAAGCTATTTAATGAAGATGACGAGTTTGGCGATTTAATCGTTGAGATACCGCCGAGAGATTGGGGCTTGCTCGATATTGTCGTCACCGAGCGCCTGCCACGATGCAAGGGGGGAGAATGAAGTTAAGAGAATACAGAGCGCAACGACCAATGCGCACATTCTACGAAACTATTCAGTTCTATCACCCATCATTCGGAAACATTCATTTAGTCAGCTTGCAGATAGAACCTAAAGTCTTGGGTGGTATTGAATATCAGCCGTGTAACTTTGAACTCGCTGAAAGCCAGCAAAGTAAAACGCCGATTATCGATGCTTCGGTTAAGTTCAGCCGAGTAGCGCAGGACTTTAAGCAGCAACTCAAGCTATGGCGGTCAAATACTCGAATGAAGCCAATAGTAGCAACGTTCAGGTTATTTGATTCAGCTGATAAAGATAATCCGATAAGCGAGTGGTCGCTGTACGTGAAGGACTGTTCACTCGATGCGGAATCGGTCACTGTCACACTGTCAATGAATAACCCGCTAAATAAGAACGTTGGGCGTATTTACACAATGGAAGAATTCACAGGGCTGGAGACGGTTTAATGACGAAATTAGAGTTTATTAATCGGATGATTGGCAAGCCGTGGAAGAATCGGGCGTGTACTTTGAATGAGTGCGATTGCTGGGGCCTTGTCGTGTTGTATTTTAAGTACGTACTAGGTACGGAAATTCATCATGATGCTGGCTACGAATCGGACCATGATTTTGTAACCTGCTATGAGAATGAAGTCGAATTCTGGCAACGCACCGAGCATCCAGTAGATGATGGGATATTCATTGGTTATCGCGGCTCTCAGCCTGCTCACATCGGATTAATTATCGATGGCAATGCATTTCATAGCCGAGGCGAGAATGGGGCTGTGAGAATGGATAGGCTCATTGTGCTTGAGAAGAAATTCACGAAATTGGAGTTTATGAAATATGCCGATAGTTGAAATTCAGCGAGTAGCGGGAACACCTAAAGAAAGAGTCGATTTAACAGTCGGCTCTTTTTTTTATAGCGACTTTCTAGTGCATCAGCAGCTAAATAGTGATGTTCTGATTATCGTTAACGGTCGTGAGCTGCAAGAAGATGATGAGTTGGATTTCGAGATAACACCGACTCACTTTATTCAAGTGTTCGACCAACCAAAGGGCGTTATTGGCGATATCCTGAATCCGGTATTTAACCTAGTCACGAAAGTATTCTCGTTTCTTGCACCAAAAACACCGTCATTCTCTGCGGCTGAGTCGAATGTTAAAGATAGCCCGAACAATAGACTTACAGGACAAACAAACGTTGCTCGAGCGTATCAGGCAAGACCAGAAATACACGGGCAAGTAAGGGCGTTTCCTGACCTCATTCAGCAGTCTATGTTTGAGTATAACAACAACCTCAAGACTGTAACCGAGTGGCTAAACATCGGCATTGGCGAATATAAAACAGAAAGTATCCGATTTGCCGAATCTGATTTCACTGCGATGGCAGGGGCAAGTTACAGGATATACAGGCCAAAAGAAGTTATCCCGCTGATTAACGAGGGTTTTGAGTTCCCTGATATCGACGGACAAGAATTGCCGGGGCCTAACGAAAGTAAAGATATCCCACAGCAAACCGCAACGGCAAAAGAGGTCGTTTCAGGCGAGATAAAAGGTGGCGAAGCTGCGATAAAAATCGTAAAGCAAGATGAGTTTGAATACTTCTATGAGCTCACAAAGCCGCGTTCTATCTCAATGACTGTGAATGTGAGTTACGACACTCCGCAGGGTGTAGTCACTAAAGATGTGAAAATAGATGCACAACTCGTTGACGCAAAAGAAAGTGATGATGGAGCCCTAATTGGCAAAATATATTATTACGAATTCTTTTTCACAAACTTAACTGGCACTGACTTAGCGCAACTTCCACCGAATGCAGTAGTGAACACAACGAAATTCATTCTGTATGACAATCAGTTTTTAACAGTGGGCCCGTTCTTCTCCCCTGTTGATGGCGACCAGATGTGGATTCACCTTCAAGCGCAGCTTGGTGGCGGGAAAAACTGCAATGCAGATATAGATATCTGGAAAGTTGATATTAACAACGAAGAAATTGCAGGAACTAGGCAGCGTATAAACTCAGCGTTGAGCGCTAACAATGGCTCGCGAGTTTATTATAAAACGGACAAAGTAACGCTTAACTCAGGCCGTGGACGTTACGCAGTGCAACTCACTCGACGCAATAACAGTAGTGACCAAAGCATCATGAAAGTCGAAAATGCTCACATTGTGCGAGTTCGTGAGAATGTTGTTTTTGAGAATGACACGATTGTTAATGTGTCAGTGAGAGCAACTGAAGCGCCAACGGGAGCAAGAGAGCGCAAATACAATCTGCTGGCTACTCGCATGGTTATTTCGTATGACCGAGTATCAAAGCAAGTTGATTATACGTTCAGGCCATCACGGAGTTTTGCTGATGCAGTGCTGCACACTTGGCTAATTACTGCGGGCGAAAGCGAGAAGAATATCGACATTGACGGGCTATATCGGATTAACGATAACTTGCCAGATGAACGATTGGGGTATTTTGATTACACCTTTGACGATGAAGATATTTCTCTAGGCCAACGCATCGAAACTATCTGTAATACCGCACGGGTAACCGCTTATTTCGACAATGCAGTGCTCACATTCTCCCGCGAGCAATCCAGCGAATTTCCAATGACTACATTCAACCGCTCGAATATCACAGGTAACGACATGAAGATATCGTATGACATGTCTATGCCGAGTGGGTATGACGGGATTGAGCTGGAATATGTCGAGCCGGTTCGCAATAAGAAAGACTATATCCGATTTCGAGTTGATGAGAACGGAATCACTGAAGGGTTATCATGCACGCCTAATAAGATAGTTTTGCAAGGCTGCCGTAATCGTTACCAAGCAATGGATAGAGCATTGTTAGAAGCTAACCGACTTATTCATCAACGAACAAGTATCAGCCTGACAACCCTAGCCGACGGTGGGAATGTGTACCCATCAGACATGGTGCTGATAGCCGATACTTACGACTCAAATCAGCAAGCAGGTTACATCACTGAACGAAAAGGAGAGGCATTCAAAACCAGTGAGAAAATCAAATTTGATGATGAAATGTGGGTGTATCTCACTGATAGCATGGGTTACACAACGCAGAAGTTTAAAGCGGAGCCTAGCGAAGATACTGAGTTCGGCTTTATTGCAGGTGTGCCAGAAGATATCGAACTCAATTTCTACGATGGGTATAACAAACAAGTTGCATCACGTTACATCATTGCCACTTCAGATGAGTTAGAAATGACTAAGTGGGTCATCACGGACAAACGCCCATTAGGTGGTGAACGCTACACAATAACCGCAACCGAATATTTCGACGCAAAAGCCGACTATAACGCATAACAGCAATCATTAACCAACAAGCCAGCCATAAGAGCTGGCTTTTTTATTAGGAAAAATTATGTCTACAATTCCAACACAAAACCCAGTTCCAAGTGAAGCACCGCGCGACCTGAAATATAACTCAGGTAAAATTGACGAATTTGTTAACTCTGAATTTCTTACATATGTTGATCGGCAGGACAATGAGAGGTTAACAATAAAAGGACTTGAAGAAGCCGCCGTATCAGCAGGCCCTACTGTGGAAGCAGCGGTAATAGCAAAGGATGCAGCTAATGAGGCAAAGAAAACTTCCGATGCGATTAAAGCCGATACGGAAAGTTATATTCGACGCGCTGAAACTGCCGCCGAAAAGTCTGAGATTACTGCTAGCTCTGTAGAAAATATGTCTCAAACCATTATTTCCTTAAACTCAGGGCAGGAGTTCTTTTTAACTGAAGCTGAGCTTCTGGCTACTATACCGTCTCAAACTGGTCATGTAGCGAAGGCGCTCGATACAAAAAAAGTGTGGATATTTAAAAGCATCGTTACTCAGCAAAACATTACCGTATCTCCGGTATCAGGTGCATCAGCTAATACTTACCCCGAAAACCCATCTGCCATCTCACCAGGTGAGGATCGAGCTTATTTTAGAATTAATGTGCAGAATATAGAGTCAATGACAGTCAGTGGAGCAAGAACGGATGTTAATTGGACTTGGGTATTTCGTGATGCAGATCTTGCGCCTGTGCTGTTCTCTACGTTTAAGGGGAATGGAACTGTTTTAGTGCCACCTGGTTCGGTGTGGGCCTATCGTACATATAAAACATCGGCGGGTGAGGAATACAGTAAAATGTCTATTGTAGCAGCCGTACGCACTGGTGAAAGTGCGTGGGAGGACTCAGGACTCAGTGAACTTGACCTATCAAAATCGTACACAGATAAAAGAATACATGAAGAACTTTACGTTAATCGCAGTGTAAACATTACCGTATCTCCGGTATCAGGTGCATCAGCTAATACTTACCCCGAAAACCCATCTGCCATCGCACCAGGTAAGGATCGAGCTTATTTTAGAATTAATGTGCAGAATATAGAGTCAATGACAGTCAGTGGAGCAAGAACGGATGTTAATTGGACTTGGGTATTTCGTGATGCAGATCTTGCGCCTGTGCTGTTCTCTACGTTTAAGGGGAATGGAACTGTTTTAGTGCCACCTGGTTCGGTGTGGGCCTATCGTACATATAAAACATCGGCGGGTGAGGAATACAGTAAAATGTCTATTGTAGCAGAGAGACTAGATAAGCGACTAGATGATATTATTAATGATATTAGTGACCTATCGTCGATGATCAGTAAGTTAGAGTTTGACATGTCTCCTGATGGAAGTCGTATATCACCGAACGATTTTGAGGGAGACACACAAGATGAACGAATAAGAAATGCTCTTGCATACATCAAAAGACGGGGCTGGGGCGTTCTTGATCTAGGTATTGATACGGTATCACCTGTACAAACATCAACATGGACAATATCAAGCGCATTATTAATACCGAGTAATTGCTGGCTCTATCTAAATCACAGCAAGCTAAAACTGGCGAATGGGGTGTTCGACAATATCATACGTAATGACGGCATTGTTCCATCTAGCGATCCATTTCTTGTCGCTACCGCATTAAACGAAAACGTGAATATTCGAATATTTGGCACTGGTACTGATTCGGCGTTTATAGAAGGGCCTGATGTGCCATATACAGCCCCTCACCCTATTAATGGTGGTACTGCAATTCCATGGGTAGGGGATTTTTATGGCTGGAGAACCATTCCAATTCTTTTGGCTAATGTTAAAAACTATAAAGTCCATGATTTTCATATCAGTAAAACAACATGCTGGGCTATTTCTCAGGAGCACGGGTGCGATAACTTTGAAGTATTCAACATCGATTTCAACACCACAGTAAAAAATGGTGACGGGATTGATGTCCGCATGGGGTGCAAAAATGGCCGGATTTACGGCATCTCAGGTATAACGCTTGACGATACGATTGCGCTTAGCGCGTTACGTAAAGATGGCCGAGTGTATCCTGATGGCAATTACATCTACCCGATGCAGGTTGGAGGATATGCAGATAGGGGTTTTGGCACAGATATCGAAGATGTCAGGATCTGGAATGTGAAGGGGTGCGGGGACCATAACGGTGTAAGGTTACTTAACAGTGGTGGATCTAAGCTGAAAAATATCGCTGTTGATGACGTGGCTGACTCTGGCGGCTCATATGGTGGTTCAGTTGTTCGCGTCAGCTCTGGATATGGTGTTGCCTCTGTCATGGGGGATACAGTCGGAATTTCGATCAACAAAGTTACGTCAACCTACTCCAATACACCTATTACACTTGATGGGCCAATACAGGATAGCCAGGTTAACGCCATTTATCAGGCTAACGCATCCGGTGTCTTAATAAAAAATACAGCAACACTGCAAGACACGACTGTAACGAATATTAAAAGAGTTTAAGGGCTGCCCACCACTGCATCATCTCCCGGCAGGTGTTTGTAATTTATTTGTTGGGGTAGAACATACGACGCTACATTTAAGGGGTATATAGTGAATAATTATCATGCAGGTTCATTTATAGTCTAAAGAGCTGTGCCGAAATTGTGACACAAAAATGAGAGGGGTTGATAAAATAGCAAACTAGCCTAATCACATAATAGTGTTATATCATTAACGTGACGCTCATAGATTTTAGAGTCATTTTATTGGTCACTAAAAGTTTTTAGGACAACAGGCAGGACAATATCCTTGCACTTAAAAATAAACTTCAATTACATCAATGGATAATGTCGATGCTAAAGATTTTATTGAGTAATGACGATGGTGTGAATGCGCCGGGTATTCAAACCCTAGCGGCGGCACTGCGCCAATATTATCATGTTCAAGTAATAGCCCCAGACCGTAATCGTAGCGGTGCATCCAATGCATTGACCCTTGATAAGCCATTAAAAATTCAAACTTTAAGTAATGGCGATCTTGCCGTGCAAGAAGGAACGCCGACCGATTGCGTCTATATTGGGGTAAACAAAGTGGTTCGCCCACGCCCTGACATCGTGGTGTCGGGTATCAACCGCGGCCCCAATCTAGGGGATGACGTGATTTATTCAGGTACGGTTGCTGCGGCAACGGAGGGACGTCATTTAGGGCTTCCGTCCATTGCGGTATCATTAGATGGAGAGGTTCACTACGAAAGTGCCGCAAAAGTCACTTGCGACATTTTAGCACTCTTACAAAAGAACCCATTACGAGCAGGAAATATCCTGAATATCAATGTGCCTGATATTCCTTATGATGAAATTAAGGGCATTAAAGTCACGCGTTGTGGAAGCCGCCATGCCGCCTCTGAGGTTTATGATCTTAAAGATCCGAAAGGCAATATGCTGTATTGGCTAGGCCCTGTTGGGGAAATTCGTGATGCAGGCCCAGGAACAGATTTTGAAGCGGTACAAAACGGCTATGTCTCAATAACGCCATTGCAAGTGGACTTAACTGCCTATAAAGCGCACTCTTTAGTAGAAGAGTGGCTGGAAAAATCAGGAGTGTCAGTAAAATGAATACAGGGCTCATGAAAGAACTTTTGGCTCAATTACGCCAACAGGGAATTCACGATGAGCGCCTATTAGATGCAGTCTCACGCGTTCCTCGCGAACGGTTTGTGGATGAAGCGCTCTCTCATAAAGCCTACGATAATATCCCGTTACCCATAGGTCATGGGCAAACAATCTCACAACCCTATATTGTCGCGAAAATGACGGCTTTACTGGCTTTAACATCGAATGATCAAGTGCTTGAAATCGGGACGGGGTCAGGGTATCAAACTGCGGTATTAGCCCATTTAGCACATCATGTATTTTCTGTAGAACGAGTGAAAAGTTTGCAATGGACTGCCAAGCGCCGCTTAAAACAACTTGATTTACATAATGTTTCAACGCGACATGGTGATGGTTGGGAAGGTTGGCAGTCAAAAGCTCCCTTTGATGCAATTATTGTCACAGCGGCCCCCACGGAAGTGCCAACGATGCTACTAGGGCAGCTAAAAGATGGCGGTCGGATGGTTTTACCTGTCGGTGATAAAGACCAAACTCTTAAATTAATCACTCGCCACGGTAATGATTACCATGCCAATGTGATTGAGAAAGTGCGTTTTGTCCCATTGATAGCAGGTGATTTACTTTAATTTATTTGCAATGGTATTTATTGATTATAAAGCTAAGTAATTTTTTCTGATGATGTTAAATAAAATACCATTGCAAATGTCTGACTAACGCAAATAGCAGTAAAACTATTCTAAATATGATATTTTACCTCCCTAAAATTGGGGTACAGGCTTGAATTATTAAGTCATACTCCCAAATTGTTATATTTTTGATATATTTAACTTGTTCACTATTTTGTATTTCTGCTTTAATAAGTGGAATATTTTATGGTATTTCTATTGCTGACATCATTTTGGATTGTCACGCCAGATTTTTCTTCACGGGAGAAGAAGCATGAAAATTGTTAGCCCTATAAGCAGAATTCGATGGGCAGTCATCTTTTCATTTAGCGGGGCGCTATTAGCGGGGTGTTCTACGCCATATCATCCTGCTGCACCTATTTCGAGTGTGAATGATAGCCAATCTAGCCAGTCAACGGTACAAAGGACAACCCCCGCCTCATCACCAAATACAGGCATGAGCACGGCGATGCCGTCATCTCGCCCTAATTTATCCAGCAATACCAATACACAGCCTATTAATCGTGGCTCAACCTCTGTGATGACCAATGGAGAAGGGCGTATTGTGTATAACCGTGACTATGGCAGCATTCCAAAAGGTAGTTATAACGGTAATAGTTATACTGTCCAGCGTGGGGACACGTTATTTTATATTGCTTATATAACAGGTAATGATTTCCGCGAGTTAGCATCACGTAACAATATTCCAGAACCATACAGCTTAAATGTTGGTCAAGTCATTAATATTGGTAACACAAATGTGAGCTCGAACACTCAATTAGCATCAAATAGTCCTCAGCAACCGGTTGATCTTCGAGCAACTAATGAGTATCCTGAAAATGGTAGTGGTCAAACTTCAGGTAAGATGTTGCCTAATAATAAGAAACCTGCAACGCAAGTTTCGACAACAACTACGACCACGAAAACCGCAGTCAATAGCACAAATAATTCGTCTATCAAATGGCGTTGGCCGGCAGAAGGGAAAATTATTGAAAATTTCTCTGATGCGCAAGGTGGAAATAAAGGGGTAGATATTGCCGGTTCCCGAGGCCAAACTGTGCTTGCAGCTGCGCCAGGAAAAGTCGTTTACGCAGGTAATGCTTTGCGTGGATATGGAAATCTAATAATTATAAAACATAACGATGACTACTTAAGTGCCTATGCACACAACGATACGTTGTTAGTGCGTGACCAACAGGATGTGGCTGAAGGTCAAAAAATAGCTACGATGGGTAGTACTGGAACCAGTTCGGTTAGACTACACTTTGAAATTCGTTACAAGGGAAAATCAGTAAACCCGTTGCGTTATTTACCGCAACGATAAACTGGGCAGAGTGCTTAGACATTCTGTCCGCATTATCTAGGGTAGGAGTCACTGATGAGCCAAAGTTCGGTAAAGGTTAACGAGTTATACAATGACCTCGAAGAAAGTCATTTAGATGATGCATTCGACGAGAGCCAGTTTAAAGAAGAGATCCTAGTTTCAGAACTGGATGATGACATGGATTTACTCCAGAACACGAATCAGCGTGTTCTGGATGCTACTCAAATTTATCTCAGTGAAATTGGATTCTCACCACTACTAACTGCTGAAGAAGAAGTTTTCTATTCAAGGCGTGCATTGCGGGGGGATATTGCATCACGCCAGCGCATGATCGAAAGTAATCTTCGTTTGGTAGTGAAAATTTCTCGCCGTTATAATAACCGAGGGCTTGCTTTGCTCGATTTGATTGAGGAAGGTAACCTTGGGTTGATTCGTGCTGTTGAAAAATTTGATCCTGAAAAAGGTTTTCGTTTTTCGACATATGCAACGTGGTGGATTCGGCAAACGATCGAACGCGCAATAATGAATCAAACTCGTACTATTCGCCTCCCTATTCATATTGTTAAAGAACTTAATATTTACCTCCGCACCGCACGTGAATTAGCCCAGAAGTTGGATCATGAACCCAGCCCTGAAGAGATCGCTGAGCAGTTAGATAAACCTGTAGAAGATGTTAGCCGTATGCTACGTTTAAATGAACGTATTACATCGGTTGACTCACCAGTTGCAGGAGACTCAGAGAAATCTTTGCTTGAGGTACTGTCTGATGATAATGATTCCGGTCCAGAAAATACAATCCAAGATAACAACTTAAAAGAAAATATTATTAAGTGGTTATATGAATTGAACCCAAAACAAAGGGAAGTTTTAGCGCGACGTTTTGGGCTTTTAGGCTATGAAGCAGAAACTCTGGAAGAGGTTGGGCACGAAATTGGGCTCACTCGTGAGAGAGTTCGTCAGATCCAAGTGGAAGGTTTAAAACGGTTAAAAGATATTTTGCATGGTGAAGACCTGACATTAGAAGCTTTATTCAATATGTAGAATATAACGAGATAGAGATAATTAAAGCCCTTATAAGCGAAAGTTTATAAGGGCTTTTGCTATAAAAGTTAGGCTAATGAGTTGGCACACCACTGTGAAATTTAAAATCTTCATCAGGGCTGGAAATTAACTCCGCTTCTATGGTGCCAAAATAATGAACACGCTCACTGATGTCTTGCTTGCTAATTAATTGGGCAAGATGTAGGTAATCTTGATAATGGCGAGCCTCTGATCTCAGTAATGAAATATAAAAGTTTGATAGCTGTTCATCTAAAAAAGGGGCTAATTTTGCAAAGCGTTCACAAGAGCGCGCTTCAATGTAAGCGCCAATGATCAGTTTATCGACCAATGTTTTTGGGTCATGAGGGCTGATGTGACTAAACAACCTCTTAGCGTAGCGGCCCGCAGTGATGCCATCATACGGAATATGACGTTCATGCATAATTTCCAGTACTTGATAAAAATGGTGCAGTTCTTCTTTGATGAGCAATACCATTTTATCAATTAAATCTTGGCTATAGGGCGACTGTTTCCTTGCCAGTATCTGCTTTGAGATTTGGTTTTTATTTCTTAGCGTGTGGACATCACCGATACGGTCATAAGCAAATGATTCATAGGGTTTAAACCATTCTAGCAAGGTTGCCGCGCTCTCTTTATCTACCGCATACTTACGAATTAAAAACATGGCGCTTTGTGCTGCCTTCAACTCACATAATAAGTGGTCTTTTAAGATAATCGGTAGGTTTTCAGGTAAGCACGCCTTTTGCACCCATGCATCAGGCGTTTCACACTGTAAAAATTGTCGAATTGGGGCTAATAGCTCTGCGTACTCATCCATGTTAGTTATCCATATCCTTCAATCGATAAATCCAATCAAGGGCTTGTCGTGGCGTCAGTTTGTCTGGATCAATACCTTCTAAGGCAGTTAAAATCGGTGATGGCTCAGGCTCCGTGGTGGCTAAAAAGCTTAGCTGTGCGCTGTCTACATGGCTGGCATTGGCATTGTTAGAGATGATTTCCAGCTCTTTTAGCTTTTGCTTGGCGCGCTTTATAACATCTTTTGGCACACCAGCAAGTGAGGCAACGGCTAGGCCATAACTTTTACTTGCGGCGCCTTCTTGGACATTATGCATAAAGGCGATGGTATCACCGTGCTCAATAGCATCGAGGTGAATATTGACAGCGCCTTCAAGTTTTTCTGGTAAGGTGGTTAATTCAAAATAGTGAGTTGCAAATAAAGTCATTGCCTTAATTTTATTCACTAAATTTTCTGCACATGCCCAAGCAAGAGATAAACCATCGTAGGTGGATGTTCCTCGGCCGATTTCATCCATTAATACCAGACTATGCTCTGTCGCATTATGCAAGATATTAGCGGTTTCGGTCATTTCCACCATAAAAGTTGAACGACCAGAGGCGAGGTCATCCGAAGCGCCCACTCGGGTAAAAATACGGTCTATTGGGCCAATAACTGCTTTGCTCGCAGGGACAAAGCTACCAATATACGCTAATAGTGTAATCAATGCAGTTTGGCGCATATAGGTGCTTTTACCACCCATATTTGGTCCAGTGATGATTAATAAACGACGCTGTGGCGATAAAGATAATGGATTTGAAATAAAAGGCTCACTGAGCACCTGTTCAACTACGGGATGACGACCTTCGGTAATTTGAATACCTGCTTTTTCTGTTAGTTGAGGACATGCGTAGCCTAATGTTTCTGCTCGTTCAGCAAGGTTGGCTAAAACATCCAATTCAGACAATGCTTCAGCACTGGTTTGCAGCGCAGCAAGGTGAGGCAATAAGATATCAAAGAGTTCATCATAGAGTGCTTTTTCAATAGCTAATGCTTTGCCTTTTGATGTCAGTACTTTATCTTCATATTCTTTTAATTCAGGAATAATGTAACGTTCGGCATTCTTTAAGGTTTGGCGACGAACGTAATGAATTGGAGTTAGGTGGCTTTGACCGCGACTCACTTGAATATAGTAACCATGTACGGCGTTATAGCCGACTTTAAGGGTATCTATTCCCAGTTTTTCTCTTTCGCGAACTTCTAGTCTATCTAGGTAATCTGTTGCACCATCAGCCAGAGCACGCCATTCATCAAGTTCGCTGTTATAGCCTGGGGCGATTACGCCACCATCACGTACTAAGACTGGCGGAGCATCGATAATGGCTCTTTCAAGTAACGCTTGTAGCTCATCAAATTGGCCAATCCGCTGTTGTAAATCTTGCAAGTAGGCGCTATTGGATTGCCCCAATATTTGATGGATGTCTTGATATTGCTGGAATGCATGTCGCATACGCGTTAAGTCGCGAGGGCGGGCTGAGCGCAATGCAAGACGTGCTAAGACGCGTTCTAAATCGCCAATTTGACGTAAAAAAGGTTGTAATTCAAACCCACACTCTTGTAGTGCGCTAATTGCTTGTTGACGGTTATTCAGTACTTGAATGTTACGTAATGGCGTATGCAGCCAGCGTTTCAACATGCGGCTGCCCATTGGCGTGACACACATGTCTAAAATAGCGGCTAATGTGTTTTCAGTACCACCTGCAAGGTTTTGTGTGATCTCTAAATTACGGCGTGTTGCTGCGTCTAAAATAACATTATCATGCTGCTTTTCCATCACAATACTGCGAATATGTGGCAATGAGGTGCGCTGTGTATCTTTCACATATTGCAGTAAACAACCCGCAGCTCGCAGGGCTTTATGGGCATTATCCACCCCAAAGCCAACTAAATCTTTAGTGCCAAATTGTAGACCGAGTTGCTGTTTTGCCGTATCAAGTTCATATTCCCATAAAGGGCGACGGCGTAGGCCTTTATTATGTTCAATGAGTGCCATACTGGCAAAGTCTTCTGGATAAAGAAGCTCAGCAGGTCGTGTGCGTTGTAATTCGGCTTGAAGTGCTTCTTCATCAGCAATTTCGCTGATAATAAAGCGCCCTGAAGTGATATCTAAGGTAGCAAAGCCATAACCTTGTTGGTCTTGCCAAACTGCGGCGAGTAGATTGTCTTGGCGCTCATTTAATAAGGCTTCATCTGTAATGGTGCCCGGAGTCACAATGCGCACAACTTGGCGTTCAACGGGGCCTTTACTGGTGGCGGGATCGCCAATTTGTTCGCAAATTGCGACAGATTCGCCCATTTGCACTAATTTGGCCAAATAGCCCTCAGCCGCATGGTGCGGGACTCCCGCCATTGGGATCGGTTGTCCTGCGGATTGCCCTCGTTTAGTTAGGGAGATATCCAGTAATTGCGATGCTTTTTTGGCATCATCGAAGAAGAGTTCGTAAAAATCCCCCATACGATAAAACAGCAGTATGTCTGAGTGTTGTGCTTTTAGTTTTAGGTACTGCTGCATCATGGGGGTGTGGGATTCGAAATTTTGGCTGTCAGTCATGGAGTTATCTATATTAACTTATTGAATTAACTTGATTCTATGCTTATTCATTGTCTCATAAGGTAACATTATATCTTATAAAATATCACAGAATCCCATATATAAGTGTAGGCTGTTGGCGGTGATATGACCTAATGGCCTAACAAAGCTGACAACCTACACTTTTCACTAAAAATCTTTAATTATCTTATACTCAGCGCTAAACAAGGTAACACTTATTAGCCAAAAGCCGCCAGCAAAACCCTTATCAACGAAAGCCATTGAGGCAATGAAACCTGCCAGTAGAGATAGCTCTGATACAGGTGAAAATACAGGTTTACGTGTATTTTGTGGCGCAACCGGCATTAAGACATTTTTCTACCGTTATAGTAGCCCAGTTACACATAAACTTGTACAGCTAAAGATCGGTAATTTTCCTCAAACTTCACAGAGTGAGGCGAGCGTTAAGCGATAAGATTAGAGCAAAGATTCAAAAAACATGGCATTAGTACTCGTTCTTTATATATAAAAAACGTTATGAACATGACGATAACACCATATTACATTCATCTTAAATACCGTGAGAAAAAGTGCCCCACCTCAGTGAAATGAGTCATAGTTTCGGATGCATTTGGGTCCATATGGTACTGAGCATGAGACATTCCTTCAAATATAATTAAATTTGCATCAACGCCTGCTTGACGTAATTTTAAGTGCATACGAACAGTGTTACTTAAAAATAAATCTCGCGTACCTGAGGTTAATAATGTGGGAGGAAATCCTGTAACGTCACTATAAATAGGTGAAAGCATTGGGTTTTTTAAATCATACCCATTCGCGTAAAGCTTTGCTGCATCACCTAACCAGCCATCATAGCTGACTAAAACATTATCGACGCCTTCATTCGTAAAATAGCTATCCCCAGTTTTTGTTAAATCAGACCAAGGTGTACCGGGGGCTATAGCAGCAGGCAAAGGTAACCCAGCCGTCTTAATCCGTAACATAAGGGCTAGCGTCATGCCACCGCCCGCCGAAGTGCCAAATACACCAATTTTATTTGCGGGTACACTTTTTAATAACGTTTGATAAGCATCAAAAGCATCATCTAGTGCGGCTGGATAAGGATGTTCTGGTGGCATTCGGTAATCAACCACAATGACTCGATACCCTGCGATCCCCGCCATATAAGTTGCCTCTAATGTCCCTGCTTCTCCCGCACCAAGAACATAACCCCCCCCATGAAGATTGAGCAACACACGGTCTTGATTTTCTTTTTTCATCCGTTTAGGGGTAAGAATAAAAATAGGCACGTTACCGAGTTTATTCGCTTCTAATGAAACTTCTAATTGTTGGCGCAACGCGGGTAATGTTGTTTCAATTGCAGTATCAAAATCTTGAACCCATTGATTCCACTCTTGTGCATTTTTAGGATGAACGTCCCACGAAGATGCAGGTTTGGCAATCAAAGACTGCATCTGTGTGCTGACCGTGTTTGGAATAGGAAACTGACGAGTCTCGCTCGAAGAAAAAGCAAAGAAAGTCATTGTAAAATTGACCAACAAAGTAAACAGTATTTTTCTCAATGTATTTACCTCAATTGTGATTTAATGACTAAACAGGCTATAACTTATAAATTTTGCTGAAAAAAAACAGTGAGTTTATCGAAAGGGATCTTGCTTGGATTATCATATAAATCAACATGATCAGCATTTGGAATAATCAAGAGTTCTTTAGGTTCTGAAGCGACTTTGTACACATCTTCAGAATAATAACGAGAATGTGCATTTTCCCCTGCAATCAGCAAAATTGGTCTTGGTGATATCATTTCAATATTGGTATGCATTGGAAAATTAAAAAAAGATATAGGCGTTGTTGCTGTCCACGCGGTTGTTGAGTTAATTGAACGAGGATGAAAACCTCGAGGAGTACGATAATAATCAAAAAATGCGGCTAATACAGGCGGTGCATTCTCTGGCAAAGTCTCCGGTAAAACACGTTGTCCCTCGATAATGTTGCCATCTTCATCGAATGGTACCTCATGGTAACCTAAAGCATAGTGTTCATTTTTTGCATCTTTCCAGCGCTGCTGGCTAAGATAATCAATCACTTTATGTCGTTCTTCAATGGTGTAACTATCTTGGTACCCACGGCTAATGCTGCGAGACATATCGTACATTGATGCTGTCGCTACGGCTTTAATACGTGAATCGCTACTCGCTGCAGTTAAAGCCATACCACTTAATCCACAAATAGCTAGCACCCCAATACGGCTACGGTCAACATTTGGCTGTAGACCTAAAAAATCAACAGCCGCACTAAAGTCTTCCGTATTGATATCCGCAGAAGCAACATTTCGAGGCTCGCCCCCGCTTTCTCCTGTAAAAGAGGGATCAAATGCGAGGGTAATAAAACCACGCTCTGCTAATGTTTGCGCATACAACCCCGAAGACTGCTCTTTTACTGCGCCAAATGGACCACTCAATACTATTGCAGCAAATAACCCACTGGTATGTTTAGGTTGATATAAATCTCCGACTAAGGTTAAACCATAGCGATTTTTGAATGTGACTTTTTTATGTTCAACGTTATCACTCTTTACAAAGGTTTTATCCCAGAGCTCACTGAAATTTGTATTTGGTTGCGCTAATACTGGCGCTGTAATTATTGATGTCATACCTGCGACTGCAATACTTGCCCCTGTTAATTTCAATAAATCTCTACGTTCATGATTCATAATGTGCATCCTCTTTTAGTCATTTCTTTGGATAAGCTCTATTACGGCTTGTTTTGGTGATGTAAATTCCAGATATTCCAGTCCTTGAGTTATTTTTCCTAATTTAAATAACCCTGATGAGTAACTAAATGGTTGATAAAAAATAGCGATATTCCCCCAAGGGGCATAATAAGTAATGTCTCCCACTTCTGGCACGATCCCACTGGATGTATTACCGGTCAGTAACTTTCGGGGAAGATAAGCGATTTTTTCTGTGGATGAGTAGTCTGCCAACTCAACGGTGAGTGGTAATAAACTGATAAAATCACGCGTTATTTCTGAATCTTCTAATTCTGCCTTGATGATTTGCGTATCAAGACGAATTTCGATTAAATATACTTTAGGTTCTATTGGTAAATTATGAGCCAATAATGGCGGGTTGATGCAGCCAAATACTGACAGAAAATAAAAAGTTAATGAGGTAAGTTTATTTTTAAATAATAGATTCAACATATTATTTTTCCTTTTCAGCCTTTGCTGTGCATTGGATAAGTATTGCTGCGACGACAAGAAATAACGCACTGATTGCAAAAGTACTTTCATACCCCATCAAATCAAATAATATGCCTCCCACCGAAGCACCACAGGCAATGGAAAGTTGGATCACTGCAACCATCAATCCTCCTCCTGCTTCTGCGTTATTTGAAAATATGCGAGGTATCCAGCTCCACCAACCAACAGGCGCCGCAGTCGCGATAAACCCCCAAATACTCAATAATGCGATGGCAGTAAGACTGGAATAGCCAAAGAAAATAAGTGATACAGCAATACTGGCCATCAATAGTGGAATGGCGATTAATGTTTGATAGAACCCTATTTTTAATACTCGATTAATCAGTAGGGTTCCGATAAATCCCGTAATACCAATAAGTAACAAGATAAATGTCACCATCGCGATATCGACTTTTACTACGGTCTCAAGAAAAGGGCGCACATAAGTAAATAAGGTGAATTGCCCCATAAAAAATAACCCGACGGCAAGCATACCCAGTGCGATAACACGGTATTTAAAAAAACTAAAAATACTGAAAATCTGAGGCGTGTTTTGATGAGTGTTCGGAACAGTTGGCATTGAGGGTAGACTCACCCATAACCATACAATAGTTGCCACTGCAATAGGCACTAACCCCCAAAAGGCACCTCGCCACCCAATAGTTGAGCCTAAATAAGCTCCTAAAGGTGCAGCAATAACCGTTGCTAGCGCATTACCGCTATTGAAAATGGCCAGCGCTTTAGGAACTTGGTCTATAGGTACAAGGCGCATTGCTGTCGCAGCAGACATAGACCAAAAACCACCAACAACAACACCAATTAGCGCACGACCAACCATATAAATATAATAATTAGAGGCCAAGGCAATCATTGCACCTGACACTCCCATTAAGACCGTAAGCCCTAGTAATAAGGTTTTACGATTTAAATTATGAGTAAGTGCAGAAATAAATAAGCTCGTTATGACAGCAAATATTCCTGAGATAGTAATACCTTGTCCTGCCATTCCTTCAGTCACTTGAAAATCAAGCGCTAATGGCGTTAGCAGGCTCACAGGCATAAATTCTGAGGCTATCAATACAAAAACACATAGCGTCATGGCAAAAACTGCACTCCAGTTCGCTCTTTCGGGAAAGTTTCGCTCTTGAAAAATGACATTATCCATTGGTTATATTCATCTATATACCTACGATATTTAATGGACATCATCATGGCACATCGGTAATAATTTAATTAGTGGGTATAATCTTTATGAACTTGTGAGAAAAATTCATTAATAATGAAAGGTAAAATGAATGACTTGCACGCTTTTCTGATCGTTGCTCAAGAGCAAAGTTTTACAAAAGCAGCTGCAAGACTTGGTGTGACCCCTTCGGCCTTAAGCCATACAATACGACTTTTGGAAGAACGTTTAGGGATTCGACTTCTCGCAAGAACAACCCGAAATGTTTCAGTGACAGAGGCTGGCGCACAACTAATGAATGCCATTCGTCCTCTATTTGAACAGATCGATATTGAACTTAATGCATTAAGTGAGTTACGAGATAGCCCTAGAGGGACTATTCGCTTAAGTTGTACCGATGACCAAATTGAAATTTATATTCGACCGATATTGAATAATTTTTTACAAAAATACCCTGATATCACAATAGAAATATATGTGGATTATGGTTTTACAAATATTGTTGAAGAACGTTTCGATGCAGGAATTCGAATTGGTGATGATATCAATAAAGACATGATAGCCGTTCGCATTGGACCAGATTGGCGCTTAATTGCGGTCGCTTCACCAGAATATTTTAAGCGATACCCTAAACCTTTATTTCCTAAAGACTTATCTGAGCATCAATGTATCAATATTCGCCATCGTGCGGCGGGGGCTATTTATGCGTGGGAATTTAAACAAGATGGTCATATAACAAGTATAAAGGTGGATGGGCAACTCGTTTTCAATAGTACATTACACCAGTTAAATGCAGCACTTGATGGAATGGGAATAGCCTATATTCCAGAACATTTAGCAGAGCCTTATATTGCCAAGGGGAAGTTACAGACTGTATTAATCGATTATAGTCCTTACTTTGAAGGTTTTCACCTGTATTATCCAAACCGTCGGCAGTCCTCGCCCGCTTTTATGGCTTTTGTAGAAGCTATAAGGTATCGATTCGAGGATCATCACAAATAAAGGTTAATATAATCGCTCTCTATGTCTTTTTCGTATTATAGAGTTAAGTTTATTATATAAGTAATACATCCGCTGTTCGCTCAAAGCAAACGGAAATGAGGTTGTGCTGTAAAATTTTTAACTAGAAAAGTGATCTATGTAGCCATATAAAACAACGGTGATAAATGCATTATCGTCAGTTTTAAGTGAGACGTCATGAAAAAAAAATGAATTAATTCAAGTAACAAAACTAACTCGCGCTCAACTCATTCGTTCGGTAGCAACCTCTACAGCGATTGAAACAGGGCAAGAGTCTCGTTGTCTTGAAGAACAGATGCAAGTAAAACGTGAGAAGTTTGGATATTTGAAATTGGCTGTCTAGTTCGCTTTTAAGGCTTCATTAACCCAGTATTTCATAGGCTCATGATTAAGGTTTAACCCTACGTGGATTGCTGCAATGTATTAAAGTGTCTGAAAGATATTAATGATACTAAGGCAAAAGAGATGACCAAGAATGAAATCTATATAGAGATGTTATTTTGGATATTACCCCATATTAGGAATATGCAAACTCAAGATAAAAAATGCAGACTGAAAGATAAGTCTTGTTACTATGAATCTGAGCTTATACATAATTTACCAAATAAGTTATTAATTGATGAGTTTACAAGCAGCGATCTTTCATTTTTAAATCATCAGGCTAGGTATTATCATGATGAATGTAATTCAACCATAAGCATCCTTTATAATAATAATTTAGAATTGATTCGAAAGCTGTTTGAGCTTGTTCCTGAAGATCTGCGGCCACAACTGAAGTGGAATGGCCCATCCAATTAAATCACGCAGAGGCATAGGGTGATAATAGAAGAACTTCCTGATGAGATTGACTTCTTAAGTTTTTTTGAAAGTGAGCCTATTTATCGAGATATTGAGGATGCAATTACGTTTGGTTATGAATATCAACATGATGGTATTAGTTTGTTGTTTTATTTTACGGCTTTGGAAGGGCGGGTGACGTTAATTCTAAAACAAAAAGAGGTAAAACTCATGCATCTGTATTTAGAGAACATAGCGAAGATTACAATTACGGAAGATGAACGCGCACTTCTCATTTATCCACAGTCGGGGAGTGACGCTAATCACTATTATGTACAAGTTAGGCCATCAATTTTGATTAATAATCGCGGATATTGCTGTTAATTGATTGAGGATGCGAATGATGCTACCAGCGATAATTGACAGTGTTTATCTTACAGATATTCAATATAAAAATGACGAGGCATATTTAACCATTGTGGTTAATGGGGTGAGTGATGTCTTTGTTTGTTACCCTAAAACGGGAGATATTTCGGTAATAAGTCATTCTGAAGCGCTTTGGGAATTATTAGTGCATTTAATGCCTTATGAGAACTCAATCAATAAGAAAATCTTTGAAAGCGTTTGGAACTTTATCAAGGGCAAGAGCATAAATTTTCCCGTGAAGTTGATATAAGTTTTATTTTCAATAAATTAGCACCTATTGATTGCCTTTCAATAGGTGCTAGGTGCTATTGCGCTGCTTTTTTCAGTTTTTCAACTTGCTCAGCCGTGACAGGCTTGCCTTGTCCACCCCATTCGGCGCGAGCCCATGATAGTAGATTGGCAATTTCTTGCGGGTCTAAATCATCAGCAAAACTTGGCATGGCGTACATGCGCTGACCATTTGGGAACGTGGTAGTCGGAATACCGGTTAAGACCACGCTAATAAAGGTTTCAGGGCTATCCATGGCTAAGATAGCATTGCCTTTTAAGGCGGGAATACCGTTTGGAACGCCTTCACCTGTAATGCCATGACAACCTGCACAGGTTGACATATACATTAAACGGCCTTGTTCCATAATTTCGCCGATATCAGTCGGTGGCGGGGTATTAGTTTCTGGCAGCGGTGCTGGCGGTGCTTTCGCACCGAGTATTTCCCCTTGCTTATCCGTCATCAAATAAATCGCCATATCATCGACATCACGCTTATTCATCTGACTGGTGGAAAAGTGAGTGACGGTGCTCATATCGGCAAATGCAGAGCCTTGAGGCGCATTGCCTGTAAGTAAAAATTCACTCAGTGAAGCGGTATCATAGCCATGTTTAGATAAAGCCTCTGCGGTAATGTCAGGAATAGCCAACCCAGCCTCTTCCCCCCCTTGAAGTGAACGTGAGAATTCAACCCCCATCATAAAGTTACGAGGTGAGTGACAAGCACCGCAGTGAGCTAACCCTTCAACGATATAAGCACCTCTGTTCCACTCGGCGGAACGCTGCGGATCATGAGGGGCATTTTGTTTTGGAAAATTGAGCAATGTCCAAAAGTTCATAAATGGGCGAACAGGAAGAACAAAAACACCAGTATTCTCTTTATTTGGCACCGCCATAGGCGGTAGTGACATCACATAAGCATACAGGGCATCAATATCTTCCGATGTGGTCATGTGGGTAAAGACAAATGGCATGGCAGGGTAGAGATTGCCTCTTTCTTTACCTATACCGTCTTTTAACGCTCGATGGAAATCAGCACGGGTATAGTTGCCAATACCAAATTGCTTATCTGGGGTGATGTTAGTGGAGTAGATAGTACCAAAAGGGGTACCAATGGCACGACCACCAGCGGCTAAAGGGCCTTCCGGTAATGAGTGACAACCAAAACAGTCTCCTGCTGTGGCCAGTTCTTGCCCTCGAGGTAATAATTTAGCCACTTCTTCAGAGGTCAGCGGCTTATCCAAATCAGGCCCGATGCTAGATGTCCGAAACGCACCAAATAAGATGGCAAGCATTAATATAATGAATAATAAAATAATAATATAAATGCTTTTGCGTAGTGAACGGGATTTCGTCATGGTCATTCTCCCTAATCAATCACACAGCCGGGGGTGTCGAGAGCCACTTTCTTCACCGCTTGGTAATAACGCACATAGCCTGTACAGCGGCAAATGTGTTCATTTAGCGCCTCTTCAATGGCATGCTCTAATTCGTCACGTTTAACGGGGTTTTTCTTGAGGTTATCGAGAAAAACTGTTGCGCCTGTGACAAAACCCGGTGCGCAATAACCGCATTGAAAGGAAAAGTTTTCGATGAACGCTTGTTGAATAGGCGTTAGTTCGACGACTTTTCCTTGTTCGTCGAGCTTGGCTTGCCCTTCAATGGTGACAATATTTTTGTTATTGAAATAATGAGCACCAAAGATACACGTGCGGCTTTCGACGGTTGAGCCATCGGGTAGAATTTCCATAATGGTGCAAGCGTGGCAAATGCCTTGCCCGCAGCCAAAGTGGGTACCTGTCAGGTCTAAATATTCATGTAAAAACTCAATCATGGGCATTCCAACAGGGACATCAATGGGGCCCACTTTTTGACCATTTATGGTTAAGGTTAACGGTTTACGCCCAATAATAGGAACGGCATTTTTTATCTTCATGATAGTGCCTTTTTAATTTTATCTACCGTAATTGGGAATTCATAGAAACGCTTGCCTGTTGCATGGGTTAACGCATTGCTAGTCGCTGGCAAAATAGGGATCATGCCAAGTTCTGCCATGCCTTTCGGGGGCGATGTTTCTGAAAGCGGCGGTAAGTAATCGATGGTTTGTTGCCAAACAGCAACGTCTTTAGCGCGTGGTAGGACATAACGGTTAAAGTTCCAAGTCCCGTTACCCGGTCCCTCTTCGTAGAGTGGCAACTCTTCCATTAGCGCATGACCGATCCCCATTGCGGTACCGCCTTGAATTTGCCCTGAAACCAGTTCAGGGACAATCATTGTACCGGGGTCCATAATCATATGATGGCGCATCACATCCACTTCTCCGGTCATGGTGTTGACATTCAGTTCAACCAAGCAGGAGGCGGGTGTCACGGTGGTTGGGTCAGCCTTCGCACGCTGTGTAGGTGGGTAGTAGGCAATTTTACGTTTGATAAAATGATACCCCCCGGTGGTCATTTGTTTTTTCAGTTCTGGTGGCGCACCGTTACCATAGCGTACAGAAATAGCATCAAGCGGTAGATTTTTTAAACCAATGGTTGGAATATCAAACTCAGCGCGTGCCCACTGCCAGCTAGAATAACCATGCACCGCCACGCCGGTAATGAGCCCCATTTCATGAGCTCTCTTAGCTAAAATATCGAAGGGGATTGGCTTCATCCCACCGCCGCCAATGCCTTCAGGCCCTACTCGAATATCTGCGAACTCTACATTTAGACCATTAAAAGCGCCTCCCCCAGGGCCTTCGCTCCAGATACTTTTCGCCGCAGGCCAGAGGGTATTTTCGAGTAAAAAATGGCCTGCTTGGCGAGTCCCAAAGCCAATATAGTAAACCCCGCTTGATGAACTCATATCTGGGATTAACGCAGGCGTCCAATAAGGGTCGCTTTTAGCGAGTTCGTCTTGTTTTTTCTGATCGGCCCAACTGGTTTTTAGGGGTAATTCTTTAAACTCAGTAACACCAAACTCAACTACGTCAGGTGCTTTACTGAGCGCTTGCCATACCATGACTTGCTGCGCTGTCGTTCCACCAGTACCAATTTCTTGCATACAATGGCGCATAGTGAGTTTGCCGGTCTCATCAAATTCGAGAGATAAAATAGTGGGTACACCGCTAGAACCGTAAACTTGCTGTACTTGAGCGAAACCAACACCATACAATTTGCCGGGGTTTTTAGCCTCATATTCGGCTTTGTTTTTTTCACGATCGACCCAAATCGGGTGTTTTTCTGCGAGGTTTAACATTTCTACGTTACGAGGATCTCCTGCAATCACTCCACCTTGAGTGTTAGGATAGCCTTCTAAGATGGCATTACGGCGACGCAGTTCAATAGGGTCGATATTAAGGTTGTGGGCGATTTCATCAACCATTAACTCTGTTACTGCCATAGACTGTAAGGAGCCAAAACCGCGCATTGAGCCTGCTTCAACGGCTGGTGTTGCCATCGCAAGGGCGGTTAAATCGGATTTGGGAAAATAATAAATGGACTGAGCGCCCCGAACGGCAACGTGGGAAACTGCAACAGAGAGGTTTTCACGACCACCGCCATTGCAGTTATATGTCCCTTTTAAAACCTCAAATTTACCTGTTTTTTTATCACCAATAATGGTGACGTCCATTTCAATGGAATGGCGTTTCATCCCCATCTGGAACTGTTCATAGCGGTCATTCGCCATACGGACAGGCAATCCATTGGCGTAGAAACTTGCCACCATCGCATAGAAAGGGAAAACCGAATAATCTTTTGAGCCATATCCAACCGTTGAACCCGTTAATAAAATGATATTTTTAACGGTAAAATGCGGGTTGTTTTTGGATAGTTCTGCTGCCGCATTGACAACGCCTGCGGGGGACTGGGTTGCAGTTAAAATATGCAGCGTTTTTGTTTCTGCGTCATACCATGTATTGCAGTTATCAGGCTCCATCGCACAAGGGTCGATAGATTGCGAAAAGCCGTGACGTTCAATGACAAATTTATCTGGGTTTTCACGGGCGGCGGCAATTTCTTGCTCAATTTGCCGTGTGTAATCCATAGCTCTTTCTTGCTTGTCAGGGTTTTTTTCTGCTTGATGAAGAGCTTGAATAAAGCCGCCACCTCGGTCTTTACGAATTACAGGCGGAACGGTGATAGCATGTTTGGGGTCGTAAGGTGGCCAAACGGGGGTGTTACCATCAAAGCCGCCTTTGATCCCTGAATCTTGGTAAGGGGAGAAAATAGACGGGGACAGAGGTGTTTCACCGCCAATACGGACGTAACGAGCTGCACCGTAGTTAGCCGGAGGTTTTGGGCCTGTGACAGCGCCATATTTCACGACTTCTGTATTGAAGCGTAGCATACGCTGTGCAGCACTATAGTTGTCAAAATCATGATAGATTAAAATCGCAACAGGGTGGCCGATAATCGGCGGTGTTTCACCCATAGGAACGAGGATATTCGTGCCATAAAAACCTTTCCCCATGCTGGTATCTTGAGGAATATTCAAACCATCGCGAATAAGGTCTTCTTGCAAAACCACTCTATCAGGTTGCAAGTTTGGCCCTAAAACTGAAATATCGATACCTTCAAAGGTTTTATCTGCCTGAGTCGCTTTTAACATAAAGGCATAACTTTGTTTTTTAGGCCAACCAGGGATGTCTTTGGCTCGGTAGTCTCTGGCAAAGTTTTTACGACCGGTTACTTTTTCGACGCCATCCCAACGAAAACGGGCTTTACCATTTTGGCCAATCCAATCTGTTGCAGGAGAGTCAGAATCAAGCTCCAAAGCAATGGCAAAAGGAAGTTTGCCGACCATGACGGCAATACCGGCAATGGTACCGAGTTTAATAAAATTACGTCTAGATATATGTCCCGACATTGTATGCTCCCTGATTATCTTATTAGGGTTTTTTATTAGCTATGGAGATAATAATATTGTTTAATTATGGAATTAGATTACTTTCACTCGATTAATTATGAATCATAATACGATAGTCTATATCTGATAATGACTAAGTTGCATAATAAGTTGCATAAACAGTAAGGGTATCTATAAAGGTATATGGATATTGAGTAAAGGCATTTATTCAAGAAAGTGAATAATATTGTATAGATCATCTTAATTGAACAATATTGAATAAAACCACTGGCTATTATTAGGTTTAATAATAGAAGGTGAAAATAGGCGTGTAAATATAAATAGTTAAACTTAATATGTATTTAAATATATAGCGGTTTGATTTTAAATTAAATCGGTACTAAAAAAACGGACTTACTTGTTATAAAGTAAATCCGTTTTAATTGGCGTATTTATTGACGTAACGCTTTTATCTGCTCGGGAGTGACATCAGCAGGCTGTCCTCCCCATTGCACACGAAGGAAATTGACTAACTCACTGATTTGTTGGTCATTCAGCTTGTTGGCAAACCCTGGCATGCTTTGCATACTTTGGTTATTTGGGAAAGGCTGCTCCGGCAAACCATCTAAAATAGTATTAATCAAGTTGGTACTGTTAGCGTCTCGTAATGTCGAGTTCCCTTTGAGTGCAACGGCGACATTCGGTTTGCCATCTCCATCGTAGGCGTGACAACCAGAGCAAGTTTCCAAATAAATTTGGCGGCCTTGAGGGTTTCCTTCACCTATTGTGAGTGGTGAGGTTGCTGGTGGGTTGTCCCCCATTAAATAGGTGGCAATGGCTTTGTTGTCTTCAGCCGTTAAGTGTTGGGAACTGAGATAAATTACAGGATGCATATCACTAAAAGCAGAGCCTTGTGGTGTCAGTCCGGTCATAAAGAATTGCTGTAGGCTTTCTTTATTCCAGCCTCGTTGCGCTAAGGCTTCAGGCGTAATATCAGGGGCCATAAAGCGGCCTAAAGCCCCCCCTTTCATAAAGTTATCCAACTCCATTTCACCCAGTTTTCCCCTTGGGGTATGACATTCAGCACAATGTTCTAATACATTAACTAAATATTTACCTCGAACCCATTCAGGTGAGCTACCTTGTGAGCTATTGGGGAGTGGCTTGTCATTGAAAAATAGCAAATTCCAACCAATCATTGCCATACGTTGATTTAAAGGGAATGGCAGTGAGTTTTCAGGGGGCGCAACATCAACCGCAGGTTGGTTCATTAAATAGCTATAGATAGCATCAGAATCTTCGCGAGTTATTCCTTTATAAGAGGTATAAGGCATAGCGGGATAAAGATGCTTACTTGGCGGAGAAATACCTTGGGTAAGGGCTTTATAAAACTCATCTTTGGTCCAACGGCCGATACCAAAGTCAGCTGAAGGCGTTAAATTGCTGCTGTAGATGGTGCCAAACGGTGTATCGAGAGGAAAGCCGCCTGCCAATGGAGCACCATTAGCACTAGTGTGGCAGGCTGCACAGTCACCGGCGATAGTCAGGTAGCGGCCCCGTTCAATTTCTTGCGTTGATGCGGTGACTTTTTGCACGGGACCATCGAGCGTACGGCTTTCATACCAATATAATACCGCCCAGACAATAATAATAATGGCGATAAGCCATAATAGAATCCGTTTCATCATTTTATGGCCTCCTTCAGTAATCCTGGCGTGCTTAGGACTACATCACGTACAGCTTCGTAATAACGAACATAGCCTGTGCAGCGGCAGATATGATTATTCAGAGCTTGTTTAATCGCTTCTTCTAAATCTTCTTCAGCGATTGGGTTTTTCTGTAATTGTTCAATAAAAACAGTGGCGGCATTTACAAAGCCAGGGGTGCAGTAGCCACACTGGAAGCTGAAGTGTTCAACAAACGCTTGTTGGACTGGTGATAATTTAACATCGCCATTTTCTTCTTTGGTGGCAGCCCCTTCGATAGTCCGAATACTTTTGTTATTGAAAAAATGTGCCCCTGTAATGCAGGTACGGATTTCTTCACTAGTGCCGGATGGATGATCGAGTATCACCACACACGCATGGCAAATGCCTTGTCCACAGCCCAGTCTTGAACCTGTTAGATCTAAGTATTCATGTAGAAAATCAATCATCATGAGACCTTCTGGTACATCTATCGGTCCATAAGATTGGCCATTGATGGTTAAGGTCAGGGGAAGGAAATTTAGGCTCATGATATTACCTCTTTAATGTCTTCAGGGCGTACAGGTAGGCGCAGGAAATGGTGTCCTGTTGCATCAGCAATAGCGTTTACGATAGAGGAAACGACAGGGATCATCACAACCTCTGCCACACCTTTGGGCGGATCAGTTTCCGAAAGCCCCGGTAAAATTTCATTGGTTTGTTTCCAGACGGCAACATCGCTTGCTAATGGTAAGTGGTAACGATTGAAATTCCATGTCCCATTACCGGGGCCATCTTCGTAGAGAGGTAAATATTCATGAAGAGCATGACCAATCCCCATCGCCAAGCCACCTTGAATTTGCCCTGAAACTAATTGAGGAACAATTAGATTACCGCACTCAACAACGGTGTGGTGGTCGAGGAGTTCAACATGACCTGTGGCCTTATCAATTGACAGCTCTGAAAGGGTGGCTACGGCACTGTAGTAAGTCACCCCTGCATTATTACGTTGGGTATCGGGATAATAGGCTTTTTCTCGGTGGCAAACTTGGTAGTCTTTATCGGCAAAGCGTAAAGAAAGTCCATCAATAGATAAGCGACGGGTTTCACCATTGATTTTAAAATCAGCCTCAGCCCATTGCCAACGGTTGAATACGTGGCAAACTGCGCCTGTCACTCCTCCCATTGCAAAGGTTCGCTCAATTAAACGTGAGAGACTCAGAATTTCTAACCCGTCGGCAGTTAAACCATTTTCAACCCAACGAGCATCTTCACGGCGTACAACGAGAGGGGCTGCTTGCCCGTCACCAATCCCTTCTTGCCAAATTGACATTGCAGCAGGCCATAATCCATATTCAAAGACTAATCGAGCTGCCTCATCTGTACTTTGTGTAAAATAGTAAGCGGAGTTACTGGCACTGGCTGGGGAACAATAGTTCGGTGTCCACAACGGGTTTTGGGATAATTTTTCTTGTTCTTCTGGTGACATAGCGAATGGATTACCGCTTGAAACCATTGGCAAGATAGACCAGTCGACGACAGAAAAATGCGCTTCTTCAGCAGGTTTTCCAAGCCATTTAGCACAGACAACCGCTTGGGACGTTGACATACCGGTGCCTATTTCTGCGCCACTATGGTAGATAGCAATTTTACCTTCAGGTGTGAGCTCGACACGGGCAAATGAGGATTCAGCGCCAGTACCAAAGTCTTTTTGCACACAAGAAATGCCTGTACCAAATAACTTACCACTATTTTTAGCTTCAAAATCGGCTTTACGTTTGGCTCTTTCTAGCCACATCGGGTGTTCTGCACAGCGAGAGAGAACTTCATCGGCTCGAATTGCACCACCTGGAATAGCCCCTTGAGTATTTTTCATCCCTGATTTCATGAGGTTTTTTAATCTAAACTCGATGGGATCTGCATTGAGTAATTTAGCGGCTTCTTCCATTAACATATCGATGGCAGCCATGGCTTGTAAGGTACCATAACCACGAGCTGAACCTGCGTCTACTGCTCTTGAGGCAATACCAACAGCAGATAAGTCACTGCGCGGAATATAATAAATTGCCTGTGCCCCCGTCGCTCCGACCATCACAACGGAAGGTGTGAAGTTGCATCGTCCACCACCATCACCGATAAAAGAGGCAGAAAGAGCTTCAATTTTATGTGTGTTTTTATTAACCGCTAAAGTGTAATCCATATCAAAGGCATGGCGCTTAATTGTTGATTGGAACTGTTCATAGCGGTCATTTGCTAGGCGAATAGGGACGCCATCACCATATAGTGTCGCCATAGCGCCATAATATGGGAACGGACTATGGTCTTTAGAGCCATAACCCACAGTGAAACACGGGTGTAAAAAAATACGCTTAATTGGAAATTTTGATTTTGCTAGCATTTCCGGTAGTGACGCAGCTACCTCTTGTGGCGACTGTGTTGGGATCACTAAATGGAAAGATTGTGTTTTGGCATCATACCAACCATTAGCGTTATCGGGTTCTAATGCTGCGGTATCGATAGATTGGGAGAAATATTTGCGCTTAATAATTAGCCAGTCATCAGGCGGATTTTCTAGCTGTTTAGCGAGGTTATCCGCATAAAACATGCCTTCTTCATCGAGTTTCCCCCCTTCGCGTCCTTCCGGCCAAACCGGTAAGTGTTTTTTCATGCCAATAGGGGATATTGGCATATCTTTCATACTGGAGAATATATCGGGTGAATAGGGGGTTTCGCCACCAATTCGTACTCCGCGATAGCTTCCCCAAGGATCGCGTTGTAATGGGCCTGTGTACTCACCATACTTAATGATATCGTCACGGAACTTCAAGGTTTCTTTGGCAAAGTTGAATTTCGCAAAATCATGATAAACCAGTAAAGCCACGGCTTGTCCTAAATAAGCGGGGGTTTTTCCTTCTGGTAGTAACATGTCATTGCCATAAAAATCAGGGAATGCTACCCCGTCTTTTTCTAAGTCTGCCGCGGTGACGAGTTTGTCTGGCATTAGGCCATCACTGAGTAAGCTGAGGTCAAAGCCTTGATAAATTTTATCGGCTTGAGTCACACGCAGTAAGAATGCGTGGCCTTGTTGCTTTGGCCAATGTGGGATATCGCGAGCGCGAATATCCCTGGCAAAGACTTTTTCTCCTTGGACTTTAGAATAGCCATCAATTCGAAACTGAATTTGCTTACTTTCAGGGTTCCAATCAGGTGATTGTAGAATTTTTTCTTCGAATAGCACGTCAAAAGCACGGCTATAGAGAGGGGCTAAATACACGGATATCCCAGCAACAACAGCACATCTTAAAAAGTGTCTGCGGGAGAGTTCGACATTGCTTTTGCTCATAATACACCCTTACACTTATTTTCTTATTTTAATCAACCGCCTATTTTCGTAGAAAAGCATAAAAGAATTTATTCAGATATACATGGATAAATGTGCGGCGATAGGACTTGTTTTAGTATTTAATATCCATTATTTATTATATATACAAAAATAATATTAAATAGAAATAAATTATATGAAAATTGGGATATTAATTGTAGCAGCTGGAAAAAGTGAACGTTATCAACAGGCTGGGGGAAATGGGAATAAATTAAATAGTGTATTGGTAAAGCATAGTATATTTGAAGAAACACTAATAAATTCAATAGCAAGTGGGCTTTCTATTCATGTGGTTACCCGCCCAGATAACGAGGGTGTCATTCACAGTTGTTTACAAAGTAACATTCCTTTTTCGACATTAGAAAGTCAGGGATTAGGTGATTCCATTGCTTATGGTGTACGAAAAACAGCCAGTTGGGATGGGTGGTTAATTCATTTAGCAGATATGCCGTATGTTCGCAGTGAAACTATTCTCCATGTTGCCAATGAATTGAAAAAATATCCATTAGTTCGCCCTTATTATCATGGACAAATAGGTCATCCAGTAGGAATATCTGCAAGGTATATTGATGAGCTAATAAGTTTAACGGGAGACGATGGCGCAAAATCCATATTACGAAATCGTACTATTCATCAAATAGAAATAAATGATAATAGTGTTATTAATGATATAGATTATCCCATTACCGTGAGCAAATAAGGTGTAGATATGTTACGTGAAGATGTTTTTGTCATCTCTCAAGCCGTTGCTTGGATACAGGAAGAACCTATCTGGCTATGTACGGTATTAAATACTTACGGGTCTTCGCCTCGAAGCCCAGGCTCTCTTTTGGTTGCAAAAAAAAATGGACAATATTCAGGCTCGCTTTCTGGTGGTTGCATTGAAGAGGATTTTATTCAACGGATAAAAAATAGCGAATACACCGAGGCCAGTCAAATTGTTCGTTATGGGCGAGGTGGCATTGAGGCCAAGGTTAATTTACCTTGTGATGGTAGTTTGGATGTATTGATTGAATATCTACCAAACGATGATAACTCGCTCAATTACTTGACAGAAATCCAAAATGCACTACTGGGTTATACCGCGATTATTAAAAAAATCACATTACCATTGGGAGGGGAAATACAAACAGCGGATAATGCAGAATTGCCTACGCAAATAGAGCATGATGGCGATAACATTCAATTATATATTGCAGCTCCACCGAGGCTTATTATTGCCGGTATTTCTACGGTAGGTGTCTACTGTGCCAATTTTGCATTAACGTTAGGTTTTGAAGTGATTATTTGCGATCATCGAAATGATGAGTTAGCTCGCTTTGCAAATCAAATTCCCTCTCAAGTTGAGGTTGTGAATTTATTTCCAGCTCGCTATTTAGAAGAAAACGGATGCACGCCAAATACCGCCATTGTGTCGTTAACTCATGACCCGAGAATTGATGATTTAACGTTAATGGAAGCCGTCAATTTAGCTGCGTTTTATATTGGTGCTATGGGATCTGTGCGAACAAGTGCTCGACGGCGAGAACGTTTAGCAAGATCGGGCGGGATGTCACTGAATGAAATTGAACGTATTCACGCACCAATTGGTATTCCGATTGGCAGCAAAACACCGCCAGAAATAGCTTTAGCCATTATGGCGGATATTGTGGCTTATAAAAATGGCATTAAAGGAAACCTAAGTGCTAAGCAACAGGCTCCACAATTGTCTGCTGTTAGTCCGTAGGCGAGATAATAAAAAAGACATAGTAATATGATGCCGATTACTATGTCTTTATAGCACGAATTCTTTATAGCACTAATATTGTGCGGCAATGACCATAATTTCAACCAGTACTTGCTCTCGCGCCATATTGGCCTCAACCGCTGCACGTGCAGGGCTATTTTCCACGGGCATCCAGTTTTCCCACGCTTGGTTAAAACCTGAGAAATCGCGAGCCATATTTTTAATCCAAACTTGCGCGGATAAAATACGGGTTTTATCACTATGACTGGCTGCTAATAAGTTATCAATTTTCGATAAAACGTCTTGGGTTTGCTGGATAATGTCGCCATTTAAATCATTGGGCACTTGCCCTGACAAATACACTATTCCTGCATGTTCAACACTGTCAGCTAAGCGCGGCTTTGGGTTATTACGTTTAATAGACATAGTCACCTTGTTAATCCGGTTAAAGAAATGGGGGAGGTTTGTTTTGTGATAAGTTGAGTTAATATTTCTGCGCTACCCGCTGCGAGTGTAAACCCTAAACTGCCATGACCAATATTCAGCCAAAGGTTTTTATAGGCTGTTTTTCCTAAAATAGGTGGCCCTTTAGGGGTCGATGGGCGTAGCCCACACCAGCTTTCAGCTTCGTCAATTTTAGGTAAATCAGGAAAGGTTTGTTTTATAATCTTCTTCAGGGCTTGTATTCTATTTTCACGTAAGCCTTCTTTGTCATAACCAATATCAACCATCGCAGCGATGCGTAATTGCTCATTAAGTTTGGCATAGACAATTTTATTACCATAATCTGTTACATTAATTTTAGGAACAATATGTTCTACATGAGGGTACTCGACACTCAGGCTATAGCCCTTTAACCCCAAAATAGGGACATTAATATTTAACGGCTGTAATAACTGACGGCTACCATTACCTGCACAAATAATGATTTCATCGGCTAGAATAGTTCCCTGGTGTGTCACAACCCCAGTAACACGGTCATCTTGCTTAATAAAAGATTGAACCGAGTGTTGTAAGCAAAGATTGAATTGGGGGTGGGTATTTAAATATTGTAGTAGGCTTTTACAGAATAAATAACAGTCAGCACTTTCATCATCAGGTGCATAAATAGCTCCCACTAATTGTGATTGAATATTTTTTAATGAAGGCTCTAGTTCAACAATTTGGTGTGGATTTAATATCTTTTGAAATTGGCTATCAACAGTTTCACTGGCTTTTTGAAAACTTTTCTGTTCACGGTGGATAATTAATTTACCTGATTTTTCCCAAGCAAAATCAGCGAGATCACCACTATGACGCCAGAAATTCATTGCTTTTTGGCTGAATAATGATAACCGTAATAGATGGGCGCCATTAATTTTGTTGGTTCTTCGGTTACAGGCTAAGGTAAATTGTGCCAGCCAAGACCATTGTTGCAAAGAGGGGGTAATTTTAAGGTTTAACGGAGAGTCATTCTTTCCCATCCAGCTCAAACCTTGCAATGGCACGCCAGCATCCGCAAGTGGCGAAACATAACGATAACTAAGTTGCCCACCATTAGCAAAACTTGTTTGCATTCCCACATCCGTTTCAGACTCAATTAAAGTGACTGTTTGGCCTGCTTTAATGAGTGCATACGCAGTGCTGAGTCCAATAACACCGGCTCCGATAACCGCCACATGTTTAGCCATAATATTCCGCAATCAATAATAACCAAGGAGTTATTATTTAACGGTGAATAGATTAACTAAACAATTGAGTTTTTATTACTAGAGTATAACTTTTGGTTAACTACTTTATTGCGCTTTTCAAGTGTTAAAGCCAAGGTATTGACATAATTTTGTGCCGCTTTAGTTAATGGTCTATCTGCTCGATGGAAAACAGAAACAGCGAGTTGCAAGTCCTCTTTTAGTGGGTAAATCATGGATTCTGGTAATGTATGTTCCGCAGAAAAAATATCAGTAATACTGCAACCTAAACCTGCTTGTACAAACTCTGCGGCCATATGATAGGTATGTACACTAATGTTTGATTCGGCAAATTCATGGCGTTTTTGTAATAATTGTGACAGGGAGTCTGAGCCTGGATGTATCCAACGTTCTTGGTCAATATCAACGAGCGAAACCGGAGATTGTAATGGTGGCTTGCTATCGACATAGACTAACGGAATATTGGCAATCGGTAAAACGGTAATGCCACCTTCAATTTCAAGATTAAAACCGATACCGATATCGAGATCTTGCTGGGTCAATAATTGCAAAATATCTGTTGTATGGTGCGTGCCAATAGTTAGTTTAATATTTGGGTGTTTTTTAATAAATAAAGCGGTCACTTCAGGCACTAAGTTTAATCCCAAACTGGGAAGGCAACCTACCGCGAGTTTTCCTTGTGGGTTACGTGACAAATTTTGCGCTAAAATTCTGAGCTTATCGAGATTTTGATAAACCTCTTTGGCTTCTTCATACAATAATTTGGCTTCAACTGTGGGAATTAATTTCCCTCTGATCCGTTGAAATAAAACTAGCCCAAGTTGTTGCTCTGCATGCTTTAACGCTTTACTAGCAGCAGGTTGAGAAATATGCAAAACTTCGGCTGCGCGAGTTAGCGAGCCACAAGTCATTACTGCGTAAAAAATATCAAGATGCCTTAACTTCATTCTATAAAACCTACTATTTTCTTCTATATCCTTATATTAACGAAATAAATTAAATTAATCCGAGGGGGGTATCACTTTATAATCATGAACGATTAGCGATAATTGATTTAGTTTTACGTAAACCCTTAAGTAGCCATTTATGACTAATGAGTTGTAGAGAAGAAAAGGGGATACAAAATGCGGATAGAGGAAAGCTAGCCTATAGCTTTTGGTTATAGACTAGCGTGTTTTTCGGTGAAACTAAGTGAAGTAAGTGCCTATTTCGATAAAGAGCTTAATTAATATACTATTTGAAATATCAACAATAAAAGCGCCTACCATAGGGACAACTAGAAAGGCTTTATGGGATGGACTAAATGCTTTGGTTACCGTTTGCATGTTAGCAATCGCTGTTGGTGTTGCCCCCATGCCAAAACCACAATGCCCCGCACTGATGACTACTGCGTCATAATCTTTGCCCATCATCTTAAAGGTTACAAAGCAGGCAAATAACACCATTACAACGGTTTGCACGGCAATAATAATTAAAACAGGCCCTGCCATACTCGCCAATTGGCCAAATTTTAATGACATTAACGCCATCGCTAAGAATAATGATAGTGCGACGCTGCCCAACACATCGACAGTGGGTTCAAATACCTCATGTTTAAATACATGTGTTAACACATTACGAATAATAATACCGACAAATAAACACCAAACAAACGTTGGTAAGTGCATGACAGTGTCTTTAAATAACTCACTAATATAGCCACCCGCAACAATGCAGATAATTAACATTGAGATGGTCTCAATCACATTATTAGCATTAATTTTACGCTTAACACTAGGCTGCTCAAAGGCTTCAATAATGGTTTCTTTTTCAAGTTCAGTGGCCTTTGGTATAGTGACTTTTTTTAATAAGTGTCTGGCGACAGGGCCTCCGATTAATCCTCCTAGAACTAAGCCTAAAGTTGCACATGCCATGGCTAATTCTACGGCACCAGTGACGCCATATTTATCAGCGAGTATGGGACCCCAAGCTCCTGCATTGCCATGCCCTCCCGTTAAAGTTACTGAACCTGCAATTAAGCCAATAAATGGATTTTCATTTAATATGAGTGCCATTCCCATACCAACTGTATTTTGAATAGCAATTAAAATGGTCACTGCAATAGTTAATACAACGAGTGGTTTTCCGCCTTTTATTAATCGAGAAAAATCTGAGCTTAAACCAATTGATGAGAAAAAGGTTATCATCAAGATACTTTGTAATGATGTATCAAAAGTAAAGGTATAACCCGATGTTTTATCAACGATTAACAAGATAATGGCAACGATAAAACCACCAACTACGGCTTCAGGAATATGATTTTTTTGGAGGAATGGAGTGTATTTGACAACAAACATACCTATTAAGAGCGCTAAACAAGCGACCAATAAAGTGTAGCTGGCATCTAGGATCATTGTTTTACCTCAAGTTAGGTTACCAGAGCTTTTACAGTTGTTATTTAACATTAATGATAAATAAAGTTACTTTGCTTAACTTTTTTTTAACAATGAGTTTTGTTTAGGTATCTATAACTTTTAGTTAATCACGATATTTTAATGTATGGATGTGAATGCGGTTTTAGAATGTGTAAATTTTCATGTTGGTTATAGTTAAATATATGTTATTTATGCTATTTTAAGCTTTATTGATTCTGTCTTAACTTATACCGCCTCAACAGAAAAAGGGATCTGTGCATCAATGTGATACTCAAAAGGAATAGTGATAAGTGTGATGTACAACATAAAAAACACCTAGCTGTAGCATGGTTAATGATGGTAGTAAGGAACTACAGAGAATTAGTCTTAATTTCAACCAATCAAGATTACATGACCACTTTTATATTGCCGGCTTATTTGTAATAAAGGTGTCATTTATTTCTAGAGTGTAGCCTATTTTTTTATCATCTTATTACTATTATCTGAATAAGCTAGTAGCTTAATAGTTTGTTTTATACTCATTTCTACTTCATATCCACCTTTGATTTAGTTCACTGAAAACAGGGTTAGTATTGTAGCTCAGACCACTAATAAAGTTTTTGTTAAATATTGTTGACTTTATCTGCGGTCTGAGTTGTTAAGAATATCGGTTTTCGGTGTCAGGAAGTCATTAGTGTTTCACTAATGTCGAGAAATAATAAACCAGTGGAACCGCCAAGATCCACAGACTAATTGGAATTTCACGCCATTTGCCAGCAACCGCCTTAATTAAAATATAAAATAACAAGCCACCTGCAATACCGGTTCCGAAGCTATTGGCAATTAACGTGATCATCACCATCATTAAGACAGGTAGGCCGTCGGTAAAATTAGCCAAGTCAACTTTCCGTAACCCGCTAAACATATTTAAACCTATTAATATTAATGCAGGTGCTGTTGCTTGCGCTGGGATCATTAATGCAACTGGCGTGAATAACAACATTAATAAAAACATGAATGCGGCCGTAAGTGCTGTTACTCCTGTTTTTCCTCCTGCTTCAGCCGCGGCTGATGATTCGATTAAGGCTGTTGCAGCTGGAATTCCAACACAAGGACCTAATGCCGCAGCAATAGAATCAACGATAAATGGTCGATTAATATTTGGCATGTTGCCTTCTTTATCTAATAGGCCGGCTTCGCCACCCACGGCTAATGTTGTGCCCATAGTAGAGAAAAACTCAGCGGCAAAAAAGACGAATAAAAATGGTAAAAATGCAATATTTAATGCGCCAATTAAATCAACCTGTCCTAGAACTGGTGCGACAGAATGGGGCATGCCAATAAAACTTTCTGGTAATTTTGTGACGCCAAATGGAATGCCTAAAAGAGTGGCAAATAAAATTGCCCATAATATTCCGCCAGGGATCTTACGAGCTTGCAATGCGATAGCGACAAAAAAACCAGCAAGGGCAACTAATGCACCGGGAGAAAGGAAATCGCCTAACATTAATGCATTTGTTTTTGGGTTGGCTAGAACTAAACCCGCATTTCGAAAACCTAATATTGCGACGAAAAGACCAATTGATGCAGTTAATCCGAGTTTAATTGATTGAGGAACGGAACGGGTGACAACTTCACGCAAACCGAACTTTGTTAACAGAAAAAATAAAATACCTGACCAGCAAGCAATCCCCAATCCAATTTGCCAATCAATTCCTTCGCTGCCAGCCAAAGTAATACCGACTAAGACAGAGCCACCAATACCAGGGCCAACAATAAAGGGTAAATTCGCATAGAAAGCCATTAACAAACTAGCAAGTACAAAAACAATAATCGTCCCTGTCGTTGCTGCGCCTTTATCCATCCCACCGGCAGCTAATAAACTGGGAATAACGACCAATAAATAAGCTGCGGCTAGAAAACCGGTGATACCTGCTAAACACTCTGTTTTAATTGAACTTCCACGCGCTCGTAATGCAAAACGCTTTTCTAACCAACTCCCTGATGTTGGCGTATTCATTGAATAGTCAGCCATTAATGGCTCTCCTGTGATTATTTTTTAGTATTGGTTGAGTGCTCAGTTAAATGTACAACTGGATTAACAATTTGGCGTGTGCTGCCATCGGTTAGCCCTAGGTCAGTTAAATGAGGCCCTGCATTACAGGCAAGGCAAGTCCCTTCAATGGCTTTGAAAACACGGTAAGGCGGTTCCCAATCAGCAATTTTATGGCTTAAGTCACGTAGTTGACGAAACTGTTCGGCAAGTTCTGCGGCGGGTAAATCCGATAGCATGCCAGCGATTGGCATAGCGACATGGGCTAAAACCTTGCCATTTTGCACTAAAGCCATGCCTCCACCACTTTCAATCAATAAATTAGCAGCGATCGCCATATCTTGAGGATCACGACCTAGCACAACAAGATTATGAGAATCATGGGAATAGCTGGTGGCAATAGCACCACGTAATTCACCCCAACCTTCGAGCAGGGCAATTTGTGGCAATGCAGCATGGCGAGCATGACGATGTTGAACGCGAATAAAATTAAAATTATCAGGAAGTTGTACTATACCATCAATAACTTGGACATCGACTTCTCCCCATTGGGTAAAGCGCGCACCGCTGATATGGCGCAATCGTGCTATTCCATTATTTATTCCATCAATTTTAAGTTTACAATCATCCGCCGTAATAGGTGGGAGGTGCATTGTATCCCGTGGCGGTAAAATATCTGATGGAGAGCTTATGGGATTAATTAATTTACCTTTTTCTGCAATTTTTTTACCTGCTACATAAACCGCTTGTGCTTTTAACGTGGTTAGTGAGTCAAAGAGCACAAAGTTAGCTTTTCTTCCTGCGGCTATCAAACCAAGGTCATTACGTTGTAAGCGGATTGCTGCATTGAGCGTGGCAAAGCGTAGTACATCAGTTGCTGGCATTCCGTTTTCAATCAATAGGTTGAGCAAAGCAATAATGCCACCTTTTTCTATTAACATGTCCGGTGGCACATCATCAGTACATACGGTAATTTGTGATGACAAGTGAGGTAATGATTTGAGTGCTGCGACAATATCGGGGAGCAAATAGGGGTGTGAACCTCTAATTTCTAAAGTAAGACCGGCTCTGAGTTTTTCAAGTGCGTCCTCTGCGGAAGTTAATTCATGATCAGATGTCACTCCAGCTGCAAGGTAAGCTTGCAGGTCAGCGCCTTTTAAACCCCGAGCGTGGCCTTCGATTAATTTGCCTGATTGAAGACCTGCATGTAATACCTCTTCCATTTTCTCACTGCCATGGAGCACACCATGCATATCCATCACTTCGGCAACGCCTCTTACTTCGGGCCAACTAAGCATTGTCGACATTTCTTTCCCAGCAAAATCTGCACCTGACATTTCTAACCCAGGCGTTGAAGGAACTGACGATGGCGCCGCAACCATCACATCTAGTGGTAAGTTTCTACTTGAATCAATAGCATAACGAACCCCTTCTAATCCCAGCACATTTGCAAGTTCATGGGGGTCCCAAAACACTGCTGTTGTGCCTTGAGTTAATACAATCTCAGCGTAACGGGTAGGTGGTAAATGGGAGCTTTCAATGTGGACATGGGTATCAATGAATCCTGGGGAGATGACATAACCTGATAAATTATGTGTTTCCTTGGCATCTGTACGGGAACCTGTTGGGTGAACACTGGCGATTAGGTTGCCAACAATACCTATGTCCGCGGGGCGGATTTCGCCAGTGACCATATCAACAATATTGGCTTGAGTGAGTAAAAGGTCAAAAGGAATATTGCCTTTTGCTGCTTGAATTGCGTTGCGTCTATTTTGTTCTGTTATGCTCATAAAAAGGCCATCCATATGATTGATGATTGCTACTTTATGAGCAAGGCAAACGTTTGCCAAGATGATAAAACTTATCATGCCATAAGAAATAGTTATAATGGCATGAATATATCATGGTTACTTAATCAAGGTGAAAATAGACTATCATGACAGAACCTTGGCAGAGACTGCCTGCATTAACACTGAAACAGTTACAGTATTTTGTTACGTTAGCGAAATTGCGGCATTTTACTGAAACTGCCAATCGTCTAGCCGTGAGCCAACCTGCGCTAAGTAGTGCGTTGAGGCAAATTGAGTCTGTGCTAGGCGGGAAGCTAATTAATCGGACAGCTTCATCTGTTACATTGACTGAATTAGGGGCTGCAATTTTACCCCATGCACAGCAAATATTGAGCGTGTCACACCGTGCATTTAGTGATATTCAAAAAATTATTGAAGAAGGTGGTGATGGCGTATTACGTATTGGGCTGGTGCCTTCTGTCAGTTCATTACTATTTCCTACGGTACCTGAGCAATTAAATCAATTTTTTCCTAGATTAAAAATCGAATTTTATGACCAAACTAATGACTCTTTAATTAACCAATTAATTAGCCATGAAATTGATTTTGGAATAGGGGTTATCGATAGCTTAGTTCCTCGCGATTTGACTATTTTTCCTCTACAGGATGACCCATTTGTTGCCGTTGTCCACAATGATGATGTATTAGCAAACAATGAATTTCATTTTCCTTGGAAGTTGCTAAATAACCGAGATATTGCCGTATTTTCAAAAGGAAATATCAAACGTTTAGTTGCTGCAACCATTGAAAGCCATCGTTTAAAATTAAATATTCTTTATCAAGTTGACTACATTGAAACCTTGTATGGCTTAGTTCGTTCTAAACTAGCTGTTGCTATTTTGCCTCAGCTTTATACTGTTCATTTACGTGACCCTGAATTGAAAGTATTACAACTTCAGCAGCCTGCGTTAACTCGTACTGTTGCGCTGATGCGTAATAACCAGACAACGACGCCCATAATGGAGGATGTTTTTCAACTGTTAATCAAAATACTACGCGGCAATACAAGACAGTAAGTTCATTATTCATCTATTATTTGGCATCATGATTAAGTTTATTTTTTAAATAAGTGGAAGCTAGACATAGGACTTATTAATCACATCATAGTCGTATCTATTAATACTTATTTCCATCAATATCTTTATGCTTTATGATAATGAGGTATACAATAGATTAAAATGATTTTATAAATGAGTGATATTTGACTTATAGTGTTTGTTTTTATTCGTTGAGTGAGTTTTTAACTGTATGATTTTTAATTTAATGTAAAAAACATTATTAATTATATGGTTATCGTAGAGGTAGGGCTAGATAGCATTTATCGTAAAGTTATTTTTATTATTTTAAATTAATACTTTTTTATAGTGAATCTTGAAATTAAAGAGTGGTTATACATATGGTCAAATAACATATTTAATATTTTTTCTTGATTTTAATAGTATAAAAGCAGTGTATGGGATTTATTATGAAAACAATACTAAAATGCAGTTGGTTGATAGCGGCGGTTGTCTCTCTTTCTGCTTGTGATGATATTGAGAACTATGGGGGTAAAGGAAAGTTTTATTATAGTAACCCAAGTACTCACACTATTACATTTAAGCTAGACGATAAAAACTACGATATTTTTCCTGATAGCAAAGGTGTTATTTTTCTGTCTAGTGGCTTACATCATTTGGAAAATGCTCAAGGTGATGTCACTGATTTTTTTATTTTTGAGAATAATTCGGGTGGAATTATTAATCCAAATCAATTTGTTTACTATACGTTATCTGAAGTGTATGCCGTTGATGGTAAGGAAACGCATTTTAAGCCAGCAAATTATCCTATTGTTATAAATGGTCATACGCTAGATCTCCCAATACGTAGTTCTAACTCAATCGTTATTGATGGAAATTTATTCGGCTGTAATTACCCGATTGGTGAGGAGTTCCCCGAGTCAATAACACTTAATGATCATAAATTAGAGGGGAATATTAAGTCTAAGTGCTTTGATAAGCTAGAACTGATTAAATACATGAAGGATGTATATGGAGAGAATTTGTTACCTCAGAATAATTATAATGACTCACTATATTCAGATTCCATTAATATGAATTTTTTTTATGATATACCGAGGGCGAACTTTGATAACCCAAGTGTGCAGCAAAAAGCAGAGCTCTTAGTTCAGCTAGTGACTCAATTAAAAAACTCAAATGACGCCAATATTCATAAAAAATTAAATAAAAGTTTTCATCAGGCCGTTATTGAATTTGTTGATACATACGCAGAAAACGCTACATCAAATACAGCATCTGAGAATATAGAATATAATAATTTTATTCAAAGAATTAATTTTCTGAGAGAAAATGGAGTTTGGATAAGAGAATGATGCTTTAAATTTTTAATTAGAAAAGATAACAATCCTTGATGCCTTTTTTAGCGTAATTATTGTCTAGAGTGGTGAATTAAGAAAATGCTGATTAATTAAGCAGAGTAATCTTATTTGAAATATTTGTCGAAAAAGAGAAATTGGCGTTGGCAATATTTTATTTAACCTCACTAGGGAACTTGGCGATGAAATTAACAAAAAAATATTTTTTCACCGTTATATCGACAGCATTTATATTGCTATTATCTTCTCTTGCAATGAGTAAGACCATTATTGAGCAAAAAAAAGATTCTGATGTTCTAGATTTGGTTTTTATATTGGACAAAAGTGGTTCAATGTCAGGGTTCGAGTCAGACACTATTGGTGGATACAACAGTGTTCTTACTGAAAATAAAGTGAAAAATTCAGAAACTTATATCACAACTATTCTCTTTAATGATAAAACAAGCCTGCTTCATGATAGAGAGCCTATTGCGAAAGTGTCCAATTTAACATTGGATGATTACCCTGTTGGTGGTTATACCGCACTGTTAGATGCTATTGGGGACGGCATCGAAAAAATGCGCGAAAATAGGAAAGTGACAAAAAATAATAATGTACTTTTCGTCATTATTACTGACGGTGAAGAAAACAGTAGCCGTAAATATTCCTATTCTAAGATTAAAACTATGATTAAATCAGCAGAAACAGAAGATAAGTGGGACTTTATTTTCTTAGGTGCCAATATTGATGCTATTTCAGAAGCTGAAAATATCGGAATTAAAAGTTCGAATGCGGCAGGTTACGTGCAGGATGGCACGGGGTACTATAAGGCCTACCGTGCTGTAAATAAAGCCGTTGAAGCAAAACAAAAGTCAGCGCCAATATCAGAGGATTGGAAACAGGAAGTTGAAGCAGATGTGAAGGAACGCAAAAAATAAAAAGGTTACCAAGCCAAGAGGGAGCATTGCCAAAGGAGTGCATCACGGATGATGCTGCCAAAGGATCTGGCTATTTAAGTAGAGTGTCATTGCTGTATCAGTAAAGCCCCTAGGTTTATCTGGGGGTCTTTACTTGATAATGAAATATTAATTTGCTTGTTTTAGCGCGGCAAACAATTTTTCGGCGAGAAATTCTTTAGTTGACTCGATACCAGGTAAAACAAAGTAATATCCGCCACCAAATGGCTTGATATAACGCTCAAGAGGTTCCCCATTAAGGCGTTTTTGAGTATCGATAAAGCCAGTTTTTAAATTTCGTTGATACGAGACAAAAATTAATCCCATGTCTAAAGCGCCAGCACCCGTTAGGCCTAAAGAATAGCTATAGCTTCTTCTTCTCAGCTTTGCGGTATGACGCTCGGGGTTACGTGGTTCTGCTCGGCGCATATGGGAATCAAATAAGATGCGGTCGCCATGAGGGTCTTTTTCAAAAGCAGGGTCATCTTGTTCATTTTTCATGCCTATTGGGGCACCAGAATCTTTATGTCGACCAAAATCATTTTCTTGGTCTTCGAGTGGTGTTCTATCCCAAAACTCAAGGTTAAAACGAATAAGGCGTACTGCTTGATAAGTTCCCCCATCACACCAAGATGGCTCAGTGCTTTCAGCGGTAATCCAAATTAAGTCATTCATTAACGCGCTATCATCGGCTGGCGCATTACCTGTTCCATCCTTAAAGCCAAATAGGTTAATTGGCGTGGTGTGATTGTCGATAGCTCGGGCAGGCAAAAAACCATCAATTTTCCATAATGGGAAACAATAAGCTGATATATGCCGCAGGATATCTCTCAATGCATAGATCACGCTTTCTTGGCTATTGGCACATATTTGCAGCAGTATATCACCGCCGCACCATTTTTTCTCTAAACGATCGTTAGGAAAACTGGTCATTTCACTAAGGTATTTTGGTTTAAGCTTTTCTAAGCCAAATCGATGATCAAAAAGTGGATTGCCTAAAGCAACAGTAATGGTTAACGAGTCAGGTTGTAGGTGCGTACCAAGAATACCTGATTCGGCTGGGGGCATTTTATCGTTTTTTGTTGAAGACGCTTGCTGAGGTTGGGTTAGATAAGCGATACGCTTCGTTAATAGTGAAAAAATAGTTTGCAACTCTTCAACGGTATTTGAGGTGACATTGAAAGCAATAAAAGAAGCGCATTTTTGTTCAGGTGTTAAAACGCCCGCTTGATGCTTTCCTAAATAGTTAATTGCTTTGTCATAAGTGAGCTGGCAATTAGCGATATTTTCATTTGCTTTTAATTTTGGCGCTGCTAATACGGCGCTTCCAATGGCGAGTACTTTTAATGCGTTACGTCGAGATAACCCCGATGATTGCAATATGCTTTTAGGTTTAGCTTGCATAAATTTATGCCTTAATATTTATAGTAAACATCAACATCGAGCTGAGCCCGTAATTGCGCTAAGATTTCGGCTTGCTGAGTGAGTAACGAGTAGAGTGCCATTTTGTCTTTTTGTTGTAATTGGCTATAAGGCTGATATTGGTTATTAGAAAGCAGGTATGACTGCATTATTTTATTAATTTGTTGGTTATTTACTTTTATTTGTTCTAATGTTTTAGGTTCAATAAAAGGGGTAATAACATCGATGATTTTTTGTGAGCCGTTTAAGTTAGCAGCAATATCGGTTAGATCAGAGAGACTGTAGATATTTTCTTTACCATCTAACTTAGTTTCTAAAATCATTTCAATAAAGTCGGCTGAAGCTTGTACTAACTTAGGGATCTCAATGGTTTCAGTCGTAACTCGTTTATGCAGATCACGTCCTTTCATTAATAACTCATTAGTCTCTGCTAATGCCGCTTTTGGGTCCTTCTGGGCAAACAATTGATATTCAACGCGATGGAATCCAGTAAAACGAGAGTCTTTTTCTCTATCGAGGAAGTAATCAGCTCTTGGATTTATAGTTCTATCCGTATTACCAAATAAAACAATAATTGGACGTACAGTTTCATAGTGCTGGTGGGCGGCAATGTAAGCTGTTTGGGCTTGTGATAATTTCCCTTGTTGTAAATTTTTCTGCATGGCTTCTAACTGAATGACCATGTCTGCTAATTGAGAGCTAACAAAGGCAAGGTAGGTTTGAATTGAGGTTTGGTATTTTTCAGGTGTTGGAATATCACCTTTGGCAATAATAATGTTATCCCCTGTTTGTACAGGGGATCTTAACGCTTTAGCATTAGCTAATGACGGGTGTGCTATGCTGATGATTAAACTAAATAATATCCATTTATATTTATGCTTTGGCAAGCTGTGCATTTTTTTTGCTCCGAGCAAATAATGGGATCACAATTATCCAGTAGAGGACAAAAGTTATCACACTTAGCCATATAGGTTGTGAACGATAGGCAAAAAATGAGGAAATAAAGTTTCCCGCGATATTTGAGTCATCGAGTAATGCGGTGGTATCCCAAGCAGGATAAATTAAAAATTCAGGAATATTAAAGTCATATTCAATAAGCAAGTTTGCGCTTTCTTCTACACCTTTTAGCAATAATGATAAGGCTAAAAAAAGTAGGATCACCCCCGTGATTTTGAAAAATATAGCCCATGAAATTAAGCGATTTGTTAATAAAAATATGTAAAGAGTTAAACCTGCAATAGCAATGCCGCCTCCAACCTCTATAAAGAATTCAGATGCGTTCGATGAGGTAAGTGACATGATAAAACTAGAGAGGAAGACTACGATTTCACTGCCTTCACGAGCAATAGCAATGGCGATAATTAAGGCAGCTCCCCACCAATTATGGTGTGCTGCATTTCGGTTTATCCCTGACTCAATTTCGGATTTCATCGAGCTGCCATGTTTATTCATCCAATACACCATTTGGACAATAAGGATGCACGCAAGCAACTCCATAAAAATCATAAACAACGATTGACCAGTGTCATCGAGAACATTAAATACACCATAGATGAGAAGAGCAAGCAATATGGATGTTGTAATTCCAAGAGCAACGCCACCCCATAGATATTTCATTCCATTACGTGCATCAGGGTGGCGTTTTATCCAAGCATAGATGATGCCGATTACAAGTAGCGCTTCAAAACTTTCCCGCCAAACGACAAATAAAACTTGTCCCATGTTAAATCCTTCTATTTAGCAATGATCTCGCCTTTGGGGTGAGAAAGGTGGAAGTCATCAAAGAAGGTATAGGTACCTGGTTTTAGTGGTGCAATGACAACAACAGAGCTTGCGCCGGGGGCTAAAACTTTTTCTTTTCTTAATTGAATACTTTCAAATTCAGCGGGTTCGGTACCTGTATTGGTAATTTTAATTCGAATAATGGTTTTTGCGGGTACTTCTAATATCCGTGGAATTAAGTCACCGTTTTTCATTTCTAATTCAACAGTAAACTTCTCCGCGGCATGTGAAGATAGCGAAATCATTGTACAAACGAGAACCAACAAAAAACTCTGTAATGTTTTCATTTTGGCTTGGTTTATCCATTTATAAGTACAAATTAAAAAAGGGCTTGTGTAAAAATAAGCCCTTAACTAATTTAATTAAAAACTAGTAGCTACCCTTACGGCCAATCCCCGCGTAATCAAAGTCCCAAGAAACTTCAAAAGGCTGGAACCAAGGAGCTACACCAGTTTCTTTATCTATATGGCGGCCGAAAGCGATAGCTTTATTATGTGACGGTGGATAAATTTTATAAGTCACTCGATACTTGCCATTACCATCTAACTTGATGTTTTCCCCGTAGTGAGGGCCATCACTAGCCACCATCGGCATAAATGTGCCTGTTTGGGTTTGTGGCTTGTCACCAAGTTTTGTCACGGAATATTCAATGGTTAGATAAGGGATCCAATCACCTTCAGCAAAGCCATTTGGGTTATCTTCAACTGCGTGGATATCTGCCTCTAAATGGACATCAGCTTTATCCGCTGGTAGATGAGACATTGCATGATGACCTTCCTCGGTATCCATCGTGATAGGTTGTAGATAAACACCTTGGATTTCCATTCCATTTTTTATCACAGGGTGGCCAAGCGGATATTCTTGAGCAAATGCAGAGATTGAAAATAGCGCGAGACCCGAAACAGCAGCTTTATAGGCGAGTTTCATTATTATGTCCTTACCATGAGTATATAGGGTTGTAATGATAATCATTACTATTGCCAAAAAACAAGTGAAAATTTATGATAAGTAACTATCAGAAAGAAAAAATGTCCGCTTTTACTATAAAAATCTATACGTTAGAAAAAGTTATTATTTTTCGAAAAATAACGTAACCATAATGTGTTCTATTAGGCCGTTTATTATTTTTTACATGATATATTGCAGATGTCGGATTTTTATGACTTATCGACCCGTTAGTAAATTTTGTTGAATAAATAAAGGTACTGCCATGCAAAAACGTTATCTTGATTGTTCCGCTTCAGAGATTGCAAAACTGAATAAAAAGAGCCTATTAGAGTCAATTAAAGCCAGTGAAGGGCGGATATTGGTTTCAGAAACGATTGGGTCAATTCAACCTGTTTTAATGACGGTGACTAATGCTGAATTGGCGGCTAGCCAAGGGGCAGATATTTTGTTATTGAATGTTTTCGATGTAAATCAACCTATTATGCAGGGATTGCCTGATGGCACTGCGCCGGAAAATATCATTCGCACGCTTAAGCATTTAACTGGGAGAGCGATAGGCGTTAATTTAGAACCTGTGCCTGCGGGGTTTAATAACCCGACTCAAGATGCACAATGGAAGATGTCAGAAGGGCGGCTTGCGACAGTTAAGAATGCGCTAAGATTGAAAGAGATGGGGGCTGATATCATCGTATTAACGGGTAACCCAGGAAATGGGGTGACGAACCAAGAAATCAATCAAAGCTTGAAAGAACTCAAAGCGGTTGTCGGTGAAGATATTGTTCTGATCACTGGAAAAATGCATGCTGCGGGTGTTTTGAATGCCTCCGCTGAACAATTGATTACAGAAGAGGATATTCGAGCGTTTATTGCCAATGGTGCAGATATTATTTTATTACCTGCGCCCGGAACAGTTCCGGGGATTTCATTAGAGTTCGTACAAAAAATGGTTGGATATTGCCATTCACAAGGTGTGATGACGATGACTGCAATTGGTACTTCCCAAGAAGGAGCTGACTTGCAAACAATTAGGCAGATTGCATTGATGTGCAAAATGGCAGGAACAGACTTACATCATATTGGCGACTCCGGTTATAACGGAATTGCTCTTCCTGAAAACATTTTAAATTATAGTATTGTGATCCGCGGTGTTCGACATACTTATTCCAGAATTGCACGCTCTATCAATCGCTAAGTTAATTTTCTAGCCAAAAGAGTGAGAATGACGTGCTCTTTTGGTATTGAGAAAGGTGTATATTGACAAAAATTTATACAATTCCTACCATTCTTCAGGTAAAATTTCGCCCATTTTTTAAAACAATATTTATAACACAATAAAAGAAGTGAGTTATGTCACAAAATACTAATTCGGTGCCAAAAATAGGCTTCGTCTCCCTCGGCTGCCTGAATGATGAAAATACTGTAGTTAAGATGATTATTAATTAATATCATCGTTATAGCTGATATTGCCTTCGAATTCTGGATAAAGCCAACTAAAGAACAGAATTAACCCAATAGCTATAAGAATAGTTGAAGTTAATGACAAAACTAAAGCCCATGAAGGCGGTAAAATGGTGAACCAAAATGGCAATAATATAAATGCAATTCCTAAAACGATGATTGTCAAAATAAAGCCATATATATTTTCTGACCTTCTCTTTGATGGTGCAAATTCAAATGTTTTTGGGTCTATATCGAATTTAGTAAATACACGTTGGTTGATTTTTATATCAGGAATTCTCGCAAGTCCTTTAAGTATAGCTTTGAGCAGCAATTTTCTTTTTTCTACTGGAGAGAATGGGGAGTAGCTGAGCCAGTTCTCGATAGGTAATTTATATTCTTCACTCTCATTTGATGCGTTTTTATATTTAAAAACAAGATAATCAGGTCTAGACCTACCACCTGTTTTGATATGAACAACATATTCAGAGCAAATATTTTTCCAGAGTATTTCAACGTTCATGTTTGGATATGGATCACAAATAAAGCGAAATCCGTTATCATCGATAGAAAAGTAACCAACATTTTTATTAAATCGTTTTAGTAGAGTATAAAAGGAAATTAATAGTATGATCTCAATAGTGACAAAAAGAAACCTTCCTGAGATAACATTCCATAGAATGAGAGAAGTAAATGCACATATCAAAGTACAAAATAGCCATATAAAATAAGTTAATGTTTGGTTTCCATGTTCAATAACTGATCCTATAGGAAGTTTTAATTCATTAGGTAATGGGTAAGTAATTGTTTCAAATTGGATATAAGGATTACGATTGTTGCTAATACTATTGTTACGACTCAGACTATCAGTGCTAAGAATAAGACGGTTGTAGCTATAGTGGTTTCTATTTCGACTTCTGTTTTTACTTTTGTTTTTACTCTTGTGTTTTTTCATTTTCTAAAGACAAGTCGTTGTAATCAATTCTTCTCAGCGAATTCAAATGGTAACATAAGTTAAATTTTTCAGCCATAAGCAATAAAAGTGCTCATGATTTTGGCTTTATATCAACAAAATCCGAAAGGCATAAATCGTGTCATGACAATCATTTTCGTTGACAAAAAATTATACAATTTTCACCATTCTTCAGGTAAATTTTCGTCCATTTTTAAACAATATTTATAACACAGTAAAAGAAGTGAGTTATGTCACAAAATACTAACTCGGTGCCAAAAATAGGTTTCGTCTCCCTAGGCTGCCCGAATGACAAAAATGCTACAGTTTAGTGCGGCTAAAATAAATCCAGTGCTAGATACATAATAGCTGACATCAGGGCTTGCAGGATTAAAATCTAATCAAACCAATAAGGTATATGGTTATAAATTAATATGGTTGGCTCTATCTGTACGGATACTTCAGGTAGGTCAAGCTTATACAACTAATAAAGTAAGGCATAGGCAATGTATTCGTATATGAAGTGTGCTAATTTCGCTAATTATGATTCCCTACAAATGGACTCTTATAATGTGTGAATGTAGAACTGTAGGCGATTTTTTTGCTTGTGCTGATAACTTTTCTGACATCATCAAAACGAATAATGCCATGAAGTATAAATTTCCCAGCTATTTTATTGAGGATAGTCCATGTGAAGACTCGTATCCTAAATTTAATTATGGCGAATTTTACTATGTTTGTAATGAGTGCGGGCAGACTTGGTACTTTGAATGCATTCCAGAGGAGTATCCCTCTCCAATTTTTGGTATTAAATTGCCAAATATAAACACTAATATTAGAGACAACGAAATTAATGCTATCAAGCAGTTTTTGATTGTTTTAGCGCATGAAGGATTTTCTAAAAATAAGTGTAGCCATATGTTTTGTTCAAACTATGCTCTTAACGGTCTTGAGGTATGCTTAAATCATTTAGGATTTGGCTACAATGCGGGATAAATATCAACAACCTGCCTTTATTTAACATAATGGGTCTTATAGGAACATTATTTTTGAACTGTTAAAAACAACATGGGAAAGAGAATATAAGCCTACTGCGGATATTAATAAAGCGCTTCATATTTGGCCTAAGGGGTGGTTATGCCTAAATGGGCAATGTTGTTGTTAGGCAGTCTACTTTTTATTATCTGTTTTTTGATTAGCATACTGATATACGATTATGTTTTATCATTATTTCAAATGAGAGATATTATTGTTTTTTCAGGGCCTATTGCTATGTGTGCTATAGGGTTTCCTGCGGTGATGTATTCACTGGAAGGGAGCATATATTCTATTTTTTTCAATAGGATACCAAAACATAATAAATTAATATTTAAATACCTTATGTACCTACTATTTGTTGGAGTTTTTAGTGGGATTCCTATTGCTTTTAAAAGGTGTTTTTATGACTGAACCTATTTATTTGACATTGACAGGTAAGAACCAAGGCTTGATTTCTGCAGGGTGTTCTACCATTGATTCAATTGGTAATCGTTACCAGATTGGTCACGAAGATGAAATTCAAGTTATTAGCTTAAACAGTGGTTCATTTCGATCTCAAAATGCATCGTATCAACCCGTTGTGTTTACTAAATTAATAGATAAATCATCGCCGTTACTTTCCACCGCGTTAGATACCAATGAACTATTAGAGTAGAGGCTGTTTTTGTTTTTTATCGCATCAGCCAACATGGACAGCTTGAAAAATATTATGAAGTGAAGCTTTCAGGTGTTTCTCTGATTGAGGTTTCGGATGTCTTTCCTGATTCAATAAAAGGTAGTGAATTAATACCGCATCAGTATATTCAGATGAAATACACTTCAATATCAAGACGTCATTTAATGGCAAACACGTCAAGCTATGGTATTAACAGCGATATGGTTAAATAATTGTGCTTAATTCGTTTTTTTAAGTTAATTTAACATAAACATGCTTACATGCCCTGTGGCTTTTCAACTCAATTCAGTCATTAAGGGCTGTAAGCTAACATCGTTGTCACGAGCCACGTTTTACCATCAGCAAATAGATTGGTGTAAAAAAGACCAAGTGGTGATCGATGCTATACAATCTGTGTTAGCGAAATCACCACAATCGGGATTCTGGAAATGCTATCTTCGACTAAAATTTCAAGGCTATCCTTTTAATCATAAACGAGTTTATCGCGTTTAATGGTTCGTTCTGTCGTGAATTTTTAAATGCGGATTTATTTGAATCGTTAAGCCAAGTTCGAGAATTAGCGTGGTTTTGGCTGCAAGATTATAACCACAATCGAACTCGCGAAAGTTTAAATCACCTCTCCCGGAGGCCTGTCGTAAACAGTTAGAAAACTCTAAGTTGGAGTGTCTTAATTAATTGGGAGTGGACATATGTACATTTTGTTTTTTTTCAATGCTAAAATCCTTCACCAATTATTCAAATCATATAACAAATTATATTACTTATGAGCAATAAAAATCGAGTTCCAACTGTTGGATTTATTTCCCTCGGCTGCCCAAAAAATTTGGTCGATTCAGAGCGTATTTTAACTGAGCTACGTACTGATGGTTATCAAGTTGTTCCAAGTTATGATGATGCAGATTTGGTCATTGTAAATACCTGTGGGTTTATTGATAGTGCGGTGCAGGAATCGTTAGAAGCGATAGGAGAGGCGCTAAACGAAAACGGTAAAGTCATTGTGACTGGCTGCCTTGGTGCGAAAGAGAATCAAATTCGTGAAGTTCATCCGAAAGTATTGGAAATTACGGGCCCACATAGTTATGAACAGGTTTTAAACCATGTGCACCATTATGTTCCAAAACCAGAGCATGACCCTTTCTTTAGTTTAGTCCCAGAACAAGGGGTTAAATTAACGCCAAAACATTACGCTTATTTAAAAATATCAGAAGGGTGTAATCACCGTTGTACTTTTTGCATTATTCCATCGATGCGTGGGGATCTAGATAGTCGTCCGATTGGTGATGTATTGAATGAAGCAAAGCGTTTAGTCGCATCAGGTGTGAAAGAATTACTGGTTATCTCACAAGATACTTCTGCTTATGGCGTTGATGTGAAGCACAGGACTGGCTTTTGGGATGGCCAGCCGGTGAAGACGAGTATGGTTGGCTTATGTGAGCAATTAGCCTCTATGGGAGTTTGGGTTCGATTACATTATGTTTATCCCTATCCACATGTTGATGATGTGATCCCATTAATGGCAGAAGGTAAAGTGTTACCTTACCTAGATATTCCTTTGCAGCATGCTAGCCCAAAAATTTTGAAGTTAATGAAACGTCCAGGTGCTGTCGAAAGGACGTTAGAACGCATTAAACGCTGGCGTGAAATTTGCCCAGAGCTTACTTTACGTTCTACTTTTATTGTGGGCTTCCCTGGTGAAACTGAGGACGATTTCCAAATGTTGTTGGATTTCTTATCTGAAGCGAAGTTAGATCGAGTTGGCTGCTTTAAATATAGTCCTGTTGATGGTGCGAAAGCGAACGAGCTGGCAGATCAAGTTCCTGAAGAAGTTAAAGAGGAGCGTTATCATCGCTTCATGCAGTTGCAACAAAAAATATCAACACAACGCTTACAAGATAAAATTGGTCGTGAGATTTTAGTGATTGTTGATGAAGTGGATGATGAAGGCGCTGTTGGCCGTAGTATGGCTGATGCCCCTGAAATTGATGGGATGGTTTATCTGAACGGAGAGTTTGATGTAAAAGCCGGCGATATTGTAAAAGTCTTAGTTGAACATGCTGATGAGTATGATTTATGGGGCTCTATCATTTCGGCTTAATAGATTGATTGTTTTTTAGTGTTCTTTATAGCCTACTTATCAGTTGATAAGTAGGCTTTTTTAATTCTACACAATAAAAAATTTGGCTTTGAGATGGCTGAAATTGATGTAGATCAACGGCGAAAAACCTATCAATAAATAATTTGATCTAGAATATAAAAAATTAATGGCAAGTTGACATAATCAAATAAGCCCCTATCGAAGAATAAGGATAATTATGTCGACCCATTTATTGTTTTCAACTACAACCGACAATCAAAAAAATAACTATATATCAAGTTGTTATGATTCAGCATTGGCACTTATTCGTAAAACTGTTATGGATGGGATAGCGCCATTAAGAGACTCTAAGATTGATATTTCATTAATTAGTATACATGGGGAAACGTTATGGTTAAGCAATGAAGGTCGAGGGGAATTTGAAATTACACGCTTATTATTGGCGGATATGAGTGATAGCGCACAATTAAAATTATTTGTTAGTCCCATTGAGCTAAATGGAACATTTTATTTTCTCGCGCCTGTATACCTGCATGATGGCGAGCTCTTCTTGATCATTGTTGTTTCAGCTGCAGATGCTAACAGCAATCTTTTATTTGCCTTAACTCAAGCCCTTGCAAGGGAAGCAAGCGGAAAGATGAAGTGTCAGTATTATCAGCAAAGGTTATCTTGTGAAGACAAGGATAATCAACGGTTTGCTAATTTAGATATCCAATCTGTTGAAAAAGAGTTGATTATTGAAGCTGCACAAGCTTGTAAAGGCAAAATTCAAAAAATGCATCAGGTGCTCAATATGGGGCGTACAACATTATGGCGCAAGCTCAAGCAGTATGAAATTAATATTAAAGAGTATAAATAGGTTTTCAGGTGATAATCCCTGATATTTTAAGTAAAAAAGAGCGCTTCGGCCCATTGTTATAGTGACGATTTTATTTATAACAATAGAAGAAGCGCAAAGGCGACCAACATTATAGTAGACCAGATTAGAAGTGAGCTTCTTAACTGGTTACTAGATGTATTGAGACAAAGAGAAATGAAAAAGTAAGGTAATTATGTACGAATGTAGCGGTGAGGTATGTTGTTTATAGTCTTATTTTTTTAGATTAATGGTATGTAAAAACATTATAGCTATAACTTAATTATTTTAACAAAAGATGATGTGAAGGAAAACAAGTTTTCTAATATAGCTCTTTAAATCAAAAATATATTATTTTATTAGGTATATGATGATAACTATTATTGTTGTTTAAATTGCTAATTATCCTAAATTTACCCTTAGTAAAATGTGTGGTTTCTCATAAGTTTTAAAATTAAACTTGAATTTTGATGTGGGCAGGATTTTAATCTGTATTTATCGATAATTTTTTAATTAGACTATTTTTTAGTTGTAGATTTCTGATGGCTTAAAGTTAAACCATCAGAATTAATAACTTCGTTGTATGAAAAACTATCATGTGAATTACATATGCTTCGGATAAGTATTAATATATTCGTATTCTTGAATAAGTTGCGGTAACGACTTAATACCTAATTTTGTATAAATGTTTGAACGGTGTACTTCAACTGTTCTAGGTGATAATGAGAGCTTTTCAGCAGTTTCTTTGCTGGTATTACCCTCCAGTATCATATCCAAGATTTCTCTTTCTCTTACAGAAAGACGATCAAATTTATTGGACAAATAGGTATATTTTTTATGGTTTTCATGCATGCTTAAAAATAGTTCTGTCGCATGACTAATTGCATTTAAAATTTCAATATCTTTGAAAGGAAAAGGGAAAAAATCAAAAGCACCAGATTTGAAACTTTCACGACATAAGCTGATAGAGGGGGCTTCAGCAAGTACAATGAATGGCACAATACCAAAAGAATTATTTATATTGTTTAATCTATTAATACGATTTTCATCATTACTCAAGAATAATAAAATACATTCTTTTACATCATCCTCTAACGAGTAAGTGTAATTACTTACAAATACTTCTTCACTATTATAAAATTTAAAGATAAAATCAAAAGATTCCATCATTGATTTCAGTTTATTCTTAAAGACATTATCACTTTCTATAATTACGTGAATGGTGTTATTCATCACCATACTCCTGTTGAACTGATTTGATATTCATATTAATTTGATATAATACGTAGATAATAAAGTACGAAATGAAATGCACAATAATATTATCTACTGATCGTTGTTGTTTTTTTTATGTATTACTGACCTTAATTTATATTAAAAATATCATCTAGTTAATTTTAATATAAAAATAGAAACAATGGTTAAATTTTGTGTCAATGCGTAATATTCTATTAATCCAATGTAACATTTTAGGTGCTTTTACTTGCTTTGTCTCTTTTTTGGAACCAATAAAACATATGAAGAAATTTACGAAATGTGCCAATAATATCTTAAATAGGCAGTCATAAAAAGTCTAAAATGATAACTTTAGGTTATTTTATTAAGTGATAATACTTGTTGTATAGTTTGATAGAGATTAAGTGCTTTTTATGTTTAACATGTTAAAATTCACCTTCGTCCTTTTGATGTGAGTGAATGTACTTAATGGCTTCTTTAAAAGATGTAGCACGACTTGCAAATGTTTCATTGATGACTGTATCGAGGGCAATTAATAGTCCTGAATTGCTAAAACCTGAAACGTTAAAGCAGGTCCAACATGCTATTGAATCACTCAATTACGTTCCTGATTTCTCCGCGCGTAAAATAAGAGGGAAAAGTTCGCGAGTTTCCACTGTGGGAGTTTTGGCGTTAGATACTGCAACGACACCATTTTCGGTAGAAATGATCCTTTCAATAGAGCAAACCGCAAGGCAATTTGGTTGGAGTAGCTTTGTGGTAAATATTACATCGAGCGAAGATAGTGAAAGAGCAGTGCGCCAATTATTATCTCAGCGCCCAGATGGTATTATTTATACAACCATGGGGCTTAGGGAAGTTTCTATCCCTGAGACATTACATAAGAGCCGCCTTGTACTTGCTAACTGTATTGATACCGAAAAAAAATTCCCTGCATATATCCCTGATGATTTTAATGGGCAATACAATGCAGTGAATCGTTTAATTGAAAAAGGATATCGAAATCCACTATGTCTTTATATACCTAAAGAAACATTAGCAGGGAAAACCCGTCGTGAAGCGGTTGAGGCATCGTGGAAACAGGCAAACTTACCGTTCGAGTCTTTAATACAATATCATTTAGAGCTTGGTGATGAGCATTATTTGGATGTTGTTAGTTTAATTAATTCGCATATTGATAAAAATAAAAAGCCAGAATTTGATGTGATTATTTGTGGTAATGACCGAATTGCATTTTTAGCATATCAAGTATTGCTTGGTCATGGTTTGCAGATACCAAAGGATATTGCGGTGCTTGGTTATGATAATATGATAGGCGTAGGAGAGCTATTTTACCCTCCATTAAGTACGGTTGTATTACCCCATTATCAGCTAGGACAGCAGGCTGTGTTACACATAATCGAAGAACGTCAGAGTCACGATATTCAGTATGTTGACTGTGATTTATTAGAGCGTAACTCTTTTTAATGGAGCCTAAGGCTACAGAATAGTAGCCTTGGGTAATATTATTTAATCGCGTTTTGAAGTTCCCATAAAGTGGCTTCTTCTAACTTCGCTTTATTATTTATTGTAAATAATTTTAGTTCCCTCTCCCCTTTTTGTGGATAAATACGGCAACTGAAATTAATTTCGCCATCATTAATAAATATTTCTAGGCTCGAACGGTCTATAAAAGCATGAACTTTTAGATGTTGTGATTGCGGTAATGGAACACTGCGGCTGTCACTAATTATCTCATCAGGGTAATGGCGCATTAAAGTGAGTTGTTGGCTTTGGTTATCAACATAGAATTGCACGCCATAACCGATCCAAAACCCAAATTTTTCAGCTAAACTTTGTTGTAAATCCCAAGTCAGTTCTATTTCGCAACATGAAGCATCTTCGTGGAGCAATATCGTGGAGTTCTTTTCTAAAATAGTTGCAGGTAAATGTGTTGCAGATTGACGTAATGTTTTTAATTCTTCGATGGGCTTAGCAATAATTTTACCTTTTTCATTTAATGTTAACTCTCTAGGTAATGTAAAGCACCCTGACCACTTATGTTTTTGAGATGGCATATGGCTTTCCCACATATCCATCCAAGCAATTGCAATACGCCTACCATCTTTTGCTAAAAAAGTTTGTGGTGCGTAGTAGTCTTGCCCAAAATCGAGTTCAGTAAATTGCTGTGAGATTTCATAAGAAGAATTTGGCGACCAATTTCCGACTAAATAGCCATTTTGGAATAAGTTACGATATTGGTAATTCTCTGCTTTTTTTCCTTGGGGTGAAAATAAGGCAATAAAACGATCCCCTAGCGGAAAGAAATCTGGGCATTCCCACATATACACATTTTTGTCATCTGTTTTAGCTAGTACTTGGTAATTTGGGTCCCAATTGAGTAAATCTGATGTACTAAATAAGAGAATTTGTCCTTGGTCATGGGCATCTCTAGCACCAACCACCATCCACCATTTACCATCTTGTTGCCAAACTTTAGGATCACGAAAGTGCATATAACCTTTTGGAGCAGGAAGTATGACACCTTTTTTCTCAAAATGAATACCATCGTCACTAACAGCAACACATTGAGATTGGATGATTTGGCTGTCGTCACCTTCGTTACCTAGCCAAATATGTCCGGTGTAGAAGAGGTATAGTTGGTCATTATGACTAATAGCAGAACCCGAAAAACAGCCATCACGGTCATATTCTTCACTAGGTGCGAGAGCAATCGGTTGATGTTGCCAGTGAACCATATCTGAGCTTGTTGCATGTCCCCAATGCATTGGCCCCCAAATAGAACTAAACGGATGATGTTGATAAAATGCATGGTATTGGCCGTTATGGTAAATTAATCCATTCGGGTCATTCATCCAGCCAGAAAATGGGGCGAGATGATATTGAGGATAGAACTGAAAATCCATGACTTTTCTTGATGTTTGAATTGCGTTATTGGCTAATTCAAGCTGCTTTTTCATGACGGCTCCTTAATCATTTTCTGACAATGGTAATGAAATGGATAATGAGGTTAGATAGTTGGTGCGTTTCTGAGTTATTTTATTTATACTCGATGTTAACGTTAACAAAAAGGATTTGCTAGTAGAAATTTTGCAATTAGTGATTGTTGTATGCATTGTTAATAGGCATAGGGCTATACAACTTATAAAGGAGATACAATGAAAGTCTGGGCATTAGGCGATGCAGTGATTGATTTAATTCCCCTTCAGAATATGCAGTATGAAGCTTGTGCTGGTGGTGCTCCAGTTAATGTAGCCGCTGGGGTTGCTCGTTTAGGGCAAGATAGCGGTTTTATTGGCCGTGTTGGTGAAGAGGCTTTTGGGCATTTTATGCAGAAAACCCTATTTGATTTAGGGGTTGATACGAGTGCGATGGAATTTGATGAGAATTATAAAACTAGCACAGTATTAGTATCTCTACATGAAAATGGCGAACGAGAGTTTTCTTTTTTAGTGTCACCTTCAGCCGATCAGTTTTTGAGCGCAAAGAATTTACCGAATTTTAGTCATGATATTTTGCATTTTTGCTCATTGGCATTGGTACATAATACTTGTCGAACAACTTTATCAACAGCGATAAATGATCTTAAACAAGCAGGTGGTTTATTGAGCTTTGATATTAACATTCGCCCACAAATGTGGTCTTCCCCTGATGAGATGCACCGTGTTGTTGATGACTATGCAAAGCAGGCTGACATTTTAAAACTTTCGGATGATGAGCTCTTGTGGCTAACAAAGGAAAGTCGCTTTGAAAATGCGATTGCTAAATTGCGAAATTACCCGGCTAGATTAAAAGTCGTGACGCAAGGGGCTAAAGGGTGCCAAGTATTTACCTCTTCAGTAGAAATGGCGGTTAGTGCATATCTAGTTGAAAGTATTGATACAACTGGTGCGGGTGATGCATTTATGGCGGGCTTACTTGCGGCAATATCTGAGTTTGGACTTGCAGAAACAAAAGCGAGCTTAATGAAAATAATTTCACAAGCTACGGCATGTGGTGCACTAGCAACCACTAAAAAAGGTGCCATTGCGGCGGCTCCCACAAAAGATGAATTGTTTGAATTTATGAAATTACAACCACCATTACATCAACGAGAGGTTGTTTAACCGCGTTGTCTGCTAAAGGTGGTAATGTTGCCACCTTTTAATCAGATATAGACTCATTAATTGACTAATGTTGGGGGCGGGGTAAGTTTTATTTCCTCTATTTTGGAGTATGATATCGAATCAATTCTATTTAATCATATTTCATTACGGATAAACTATGTTGTTGCGTTCAGGAGTAGCACTGGCTATTTTTTCTTATATTCTGTGGGGAATAACACCTTTATTTTATCGCTTACTTCCTGGGGCGGAACCATTAGAACTTCTTGCTGAGCGTCTTATTTGGTCAGTACCAATTCTTTTTTTTATTCGTTTAATTATTAAAAATAAGTCCTTGTGGCGTCAAGTTTGGGCAGATAAAAAATCAATCATTTTATGTTTATTTAGCTCGGCTGTTATGGCTATTTCATGGACTACATTTACTTATGCACTAACGCATGGGCAAGTGCTTGCAGCTAGTTTAGGTTATTTTATTAACCCATTGTTTTCTATTTTGCTCGGTATGCTTTTTCTTAAGGAACGACTTGTTTTTGCAGAAAAAATGGCTGTTATTTTTATTTGTGCAGGTGTTGGCTATCAGATTTGGCAGTATGGGGAGTTACCTGTATTAGCATTAGTGATGGGAAGCGCATTTGCAATATACGGTTTAATTCGTAAATACATTCGGTTTGATGTGATTACATCGCTATTTTTAGAAGCACTTTGGTTATTACCTATCGCAATAGGAATATCATGGTGGTTAAGGTCGAACGGCTTAAGCGCTGTTGCTAAAGGGGATTGGCAAGTTCACGTCCTTTATATGTTAGCGGCACCTGTAACGATTATTCCATTGCTGTTTTTTACTGCGGCGATTAAACGGACATCACTTACCGTGATTGGATTGGCACAATATATAGAGCCTACGATCCAATTTTTACTTGCTGTATTTTTATTCAATGAAATATTTGATTGGGTGAAAGGGGTGAGTTTTTCATTGATTTGGGTTGGTTTGCTATTTTGTGTTTTAGCGATGTTACATAAGCAATATACTGAACGACTTCACAAGGGACCTTTCATTACCGGTCGTGATGGCCCTCCAGAAACGTAAGGTTTTAATTTTACAATATAATCAAATAATTAAAACTATTCTAAATTTTACCGTTTCCCATTAATAGTAAGGGCAAACGTTTGCGTATATAATCAAGCTTAATCTTTTTGCCGATAAGGTCATCAATAATGAATCAATTAGGTACGGCGCTGTGTGCTTCTGCAACGAAAGTCATGCTACTAGGGGCAGGAGAATTAGGTAAGGAAGTGGCAATTGAATGCCAACGTTTAGGGATTGAGGTCATTGCGGTTGATCGATATGACAATGCCCCTGCCATGCACATAGCACACCGAAGCTACACAATTAATATGCTTGATGGTGAGGGGCTGAAGGAAATTGTCAATAAAGAAAAGCCCGATTTTATTGTTCCTGAAATTGAAGCTATCGCGACAAAAACCTTGGTTGAATTGGAACAGCAAGGGCAAAAAGTGGTTCCGTCTGCAAACGCGGTTTTTCTTACTATGGATAGGGAAGGTATTCGTCGTTTAGCCGCAGAGGAGCTGTGTTTACCAACCTCTGATTATCAATTTGTGGATGATAAAGCGCATTTTATGGCTGCCGCAAAAAGCATGGGTTTTCCTTGTATCGTAAAACCGGTGATGAGTTCATCAGGGAAAGGGCAGAGTGTTATTCGTTCTTCAGAACAGTTGGAACAAGCGTGGGCGTATTCTCAACAAGGTGGGCGCAGTGGTCAAGGCCGCGTCATTGTAGAGAAAATGGTTAACTTTGATTTTGAAATCACAATGTTAACTGTCAGTGCCGTGGACGGTATCCATTTTTGTGCGCCTGTGGGACATCGTCAAGAAAAAGGGGATTACCGTGAATCTTGGCAGCCACAGCAGATGAGTGATGCGGCATTGAAAACAGCGCAAGACGTCGCAGCAAAAATTGTGACTGCATTAGGTGGCTATGGAATATTTGGTGTTGAGTTATTTGTGTGCGGTGATGAAATCATTTTTAACGAGGTTTCACCACGTCCTCATGATACGGGAATGGTAACGCTTATCTCCCAAAATTTATCTGAATTTGCTTTACATGTCCGCGCTTTTCTTGGTTTACCTATTGGGTTAATTCGTCAATATGGGCCAAGCGCTTCGGCTGTTATTTTACCTGACTTGCATAGTAGTAATGTCGTTTTTAGCGACCTTGATGCCGCATTGGGAACGGATATTCAATTGCGATTATTTGGTAAGCCAGAAATAGCTGGAACTCGCCGATTAGGTATTACTTTAGCTACTGCTGATTCCATTGAGCAGGCGCTAATAAAGGCAAAAACTGCGGCTGAAAAAATAAAAGTATCCGGTTAATTTTGAATTTTCAACGTTTATTCACAGTTAACTACAATTTGTTTTCCTTTATTGCTAGATAGCGTTGGGATAATGGTGTGATCAATGCGGTGCAAATTGTGTACCGCTAATTAATGTATTTCTAAAAGAACGGTTGATGTCAGAATAACTATAACTTGTTAATAAAGTTGCTTTATTGGTTGAATAAACCATAGATGGTAAGAATACGTATTGGCTTGATCCTTGTTATCTTAAGAAAATTCTCATTCAAGAGGCCATTTATCTTTTTTCTTAATTCTATTGAATGGATGATTGTCTATAATTAATTGGTTCAAATTCAGCATGAATAGAATAAGGTCAGCAAAATCGCCACATAGAGGGTAAGTGATGGTTCGGTATTTTATTGGTTTGGCATTATTTGTTGTCATTGCAGGTGAGGCTATTGCACAAAACCTTGAAGAGCAATTTAGTTTATGGGCTGCTGATGAGAAAGATAAAATCACCTGCTTTGATGCTCGATCGGATTTTCAATATTGCTTACGGGAATTACCCAATAAAGGGGTGGTTGTGGTTGATCAAGGAGGGCTGGAGGTCTATCAGCTTTATTACTTTGATAATTGGCCTGATGAACCGCAAGACGGGGTTTATCGTATTCGTAAAGAAAATAAAATAGGTTTTGCTGATGCACTTACAGGTAAAATTGTGATTGAGGCAATTTATGATTGTGCGTATCCGTTCAACGGGGGAAAAGCAAAAGTGGGGGTAGGATGTGAAACACAAACTGATGGAGAGCATAGCTGGTGGGTTGGCGGAGAATGGATAACAATTAGTCGTTGAGATTCATATACACATTTAACTATAAGAATAATCGATTCTAGGTATATTTTACGTTTTTTATTATGTTATTTAACAATAATGATGTATTTAATTAAATAATTCATATTAGTTAACTTATTGAAAATAAATTATAATTGTTATGTAGATCACAGTTTTAATCCTATCTAACCTTTCTAAAAACCATTCACCTCAAAAAACAAACCGCTTAATTTTGTATGACACCGCTTAGCGTAACTTCCATCAATATTAGAGTGTAATTCCTTACTATAGACACCATGGCAGAGCTCAATTTCTTATTTATAACAGTTCAACCACTGCCAATAAAAAATCATTTGTGATGAGTACTCTGTAAGCCTATATGGGACTCGATATTATTCATGAATGATAAATGCAAAATCAAAGGCATGTTCGTTTTACCTCAGAAGGGTGCTCTATGAATAAAAATGGTATTTTAAAGCACATTCCGTGGATGATCCTTGGGATCATCGGTGCGGTTTGTTTGGGTGTTGTGGCGCTTAGGCGCGGTGAACACATCAGTGCGCTATGGATAGTTGTCGCCTCTGTGGCGGTTTACTTGATTGCATATCGTTATTACAGCTTGTATATCGCTAAAAAAGTGATGAAGCTGGATGAAACACGTGCGACCCCAGCCGTCATTAATAATGATGGGCTAAACTATGTTCCGACGAATAAAAACGTACTATTTGGTCACCACTTTGCGGCAATCGCAGGGGCTGGGCCATTAGTTGGCCCAGTACTTGCAGCACAAGTTGGGTATCTGCCCGGCACATTATGGCTACTTGCAGGGGTTGTTCTTGCGGGCGCGGTGCAAGACTTTATGGTGCTGTTTATTTCTTCTCGTCGTAATGGCGCATCACTCGGCGAAATCGTAAAAGAAGAATTAGGGCCAATTCCGGGAACCCTTGCGCTTTTCGGTTGCTTCCTTATTATGATTATCATTCTTGCCGTATTGGCACTGATTGTCGTAAAAGCACTGGCAGAAAGTCCGTGGGGGGTATTCACTGTTTGTTCAACCGTACCAATTGCCTTGTTTATGGGGATATATATGCGATATATCCGACCAGGACGTGTGGGTGAGGTTTCGGTAATTGGTATTGCCTTATTGGTGGCGTCTATATGGTTTGGTGGCGTTATCGCTCATGACCCATACTGGGGCCCTGCACTGACATTTAAAGATACCACTATTACTTATGTGTTAGTGGGTTATGCCTTTATTTCTGCATTATTACCTGTATGGTTGATCTTAGCGCCTCGTGATTATCTGGCGACTTTCCTGAAAATTGGGGTTATCGTCGGTTTAGCTATTGGTATTGTTATCCTTAACCCTGAGCTAAAAATGCCTGCGGTGACTCAATTCGTTGATGGTACAGGGCCAGTTTGGAAAGGGACATTATTCCCGTTCTTATTTATCACCATTGCATGTGGTGCTGTTTCGGGCTTCCATGCTTTAATTGCTTCGGGGACAACTCCGAAACTATTAGCCAATGAAAAAGATGCGCGTTATATCGGTTATGGCGCAATGTTGATGGAGTCTTTCGTTGCTATTATGGCGTTGGTTGCCGCTTCAATTATCGAGCCAGGCCTCTATTTTGCCATGAATACACCACCGGCTGCATTGGGTATTACTATGCCTAACTTGCATGAACTGGGAGGGCCGGATGGCGCTGCTATCATGGCTCAATTGAAAGATGTTTCTGTTCATGCGGCGGCAACAGTTAGTTCTTGGGGCTTCGTTATTTCACCTGAACAAATCATGCAAACGGCAAAAGATATTGGTGAGCCGTCTGTATTAAACCGTGCAGGTGGGGCACCTACCTTGGCTGTGGGTATTGCTTTTGTATTCCATGAAATCATGCCTGCGGCGAACATGGGCTTCTGGTATCACTTTGGTATTCTGTTTGAAGCCTTGTTTATACTAACGGCGTTGGATGCAGGAACACGTTCTGGTCGCTTTATGCTACAAGACTTACTGGGTAACTTTGTACCATTCCTGAAGAAAACGGATTCTTTAGTCGCAGGGATTATTGGTACGGCAGGCTGTGTTGGTTTATGGGGTTATCTCTTATATCAAGGTGTTGTTGACCCACTGGGCGGCGTTAAGAGTTTGTGGCCTCTGTTCGGTATCTCGAACCAAATGTTAGCGGCGGTTGCATTAGTCTTAAGTACTGTGGTTCTGATTAAGATGAAGCGCAGTAAATACATTTTGGTTACAGTATTACCTGCGGTATGGTTATTAATCTGTACAACTTGGGCGTTAGGACTGAAATTATTCAGCGATAACCCTCAATTGGAAGGTTTCTTATACTTAGCGAAATCTTATAAAGATAAAATTGCAGCCGGTGGTGCAGAATTAACGGCACAAGAGATTACTAATATGAATCACATTATTATTAATAACTACACCAATGCGGGCTTAAGTATTCTATTCTTAGTTGTTGTTTACGGAATTATCTTCTTTGGTATCCGTGTCGCGATGAAAGCGAACAAAATCCCAGAGCGCACAGATAAAGAAACCCCATATGTTCCTGTACCTAAAGAGGGCGTGAAAGTTTCATCTTCACATTAAGTTAACCCTTCAGCCACATTGAGTTCTCTGAGCAGGGGACTCGAATAATGAAAGGTCGCCCTACATTGTGTATCCATGGTGTAGGGCATTTGTATTGGAGAGGCAGATGTTTGGAAATCTCGGAAAAACAGGGAAATATTTAGGGCAGGCTGCACGCATGCTAATTGGCATTCCCGACTACGATACTTATGTGCAACACATGAAGGATAACCATCCTGATAAGCCTATGATGACATATAAAGAATTTTTTCGTGAAAGGCAAGATGCACGCTATGGTGGTAGTGGTAAAGGCGGATTTCGCTGCTGTTAATTAATGAAGTGTGAGAGCAATAATGAAACCAATTAATGTAACTATTTTAACCGGTTTTCTCGGTGCAGGTAAAACAACGCTCCTTAGCCATATTCTTCATGCAGAACATGGGCATAAAATTGCGGTTATTGAAAATGAATTTGGCGAAGTACCTATCGATAACGCGTTAATTGGTGATCGTGCTACTCAAATTACTACCTTAAGCAATGGTTGTATTTGTTGTAGTCGCGCGAACGAATTAGAAGATGCGTTATTGGATCTGCTAGATGGTTTAGATAGTGGAAAGCTGGATTTTGACCGCCTCGTTATTGAGTGTACAGGAATGGCTGATCCAGGCCCAATCACACAGACGTTTTTCTCCCACGAAGCACTATGCGAGCGCTATGTATTAGATGGTATTATTACATTAGTAGACGCCGTTCACGCAGATAAACAGCTTAATGATTTTGCAATTGCTCAGGCTCAGATTGGTTATGCTGATCGTATTTTATTGACGAAAACGGATATTGAACCGAATAACGACGCTTTACTTGAGCGTTTACAGCGTATTAATGCCAGAGCACCAATTTATCCCGTCATTCATGGGGATATTGATTTGAATTTATTGTTGGATATTCAAGGTTTTTTATTGGATTCCCAACTGAATGTGAAACAGCCAACGTTTCGTTTTGCCCCTAAACAACAAAATGAAGTCGGTTCTATCGTACTCGAATTTGATTACCCTGTTGAGTTAATGGCCGTTTCTCAAGTGATGGAAGACTTATTACTGAGTTTTGCTGATAACTTGCTGCGTTATAAGGGAATACTTTCTATTGTTGAAGAACCCAAACGTTTATTATTCCAAGGTGTTCAGCGTCTTTATAGTGCAGATTGGGATAGGGATTGGGAAGACGGAGAACAGCGCAATAGTGTGTTAGTCTTCATTGGTATTGACCTTCCCGAAACTCAAATTCGCGAAAAATTTGCAGCCCTCAAAATAAAATAACACTAGGCAGTTCAAGTCGATTGAGTTGTAGCAAAGCCGATAGGCTACAACTCAAACAGCGTTAAATTAACGTGCTTTAGCAGCCATAATTTCAATAATTTGTACGTCGGTATACCTCATGGAACCGGCGGCTAATGAACATAAGTTGGCAATAGACTGGTCGACATCATCAGAAACAATACCATCAGAGCCTCTAACGCAGCTATTATCTAGCGCCATTAAGACAGCTTTGTAAGCGGCACTTGCACTAGTGGAAACTTTCATTGCACAGCTATTTGATGCGCCATCACAAATCATACCGCTCACATCGCCAATCATGCTAGAAATAGCCATAGCGACTACGTCATAGCGAGATTCTAATAACCATGCAATTCCCGCAGCGGCGCCCATTGCGGCTGTTGTGGCTGCGCAAAGTGCCGATAATGCAGGAAGTTGGTTGTGAATGTAGATTGCCATTAGATGGGATAACATTAACGCGCGAGCCAGTTGTTCCTCAGAAGATTGCAGGTAATCGGCGGTGACAACAACGGGCATGGTGGCGGCGATACCTTGGTTCCCAGAGCCTGAGTTACTCATTGCAGGTAAAACGGCCCCCCCCATACGGGCATCTGAGGCGGCAGATGTGCGGATCATAATTTCCGACATTAAATCTTTTGATAGTAAACCGCGGTCACGCTGAGCCTGTAATGTTTTACCAATATGTAAGCCATACACATTTCGCAATCCTTCTTGTGACAAGGCGTCATTTAACTTTGCGGCTTCTAAGATAAAACGAATTTCTTCTAATGGGGCTTCGGTGGCAAATTGATAAACGGATTTTGCTGTCACTGGGGGGAGAGGAATATCAGCAGCACAATCAACAAGGTTATTATCTTGTGGTTTACTTTTTGTGGCATCAAAACGGGTTTGGCCATTGTGAATGATTTTGATGATATTGGTATGAGAGCCCGCAATGACCACAGTAGCGGAGCCTGTTTGAGTATGCACAGTGGCTTCTGAATAGATAACTTCATCACAAGGTTGTTTGATATCAACGGTGATATGCCCTTGTGCTAGCATGGTTTTGCTCTTTGCAATCGCATCGGAAGAAGCTGATTTTAAAACTTCTAATCCAGCATCGGCATCACCGCCAATAGCGCCTAGGGCGGCGGCAATAGGCAATCCTACCATCCCTGTACCAGGAACCGTCACCCCCATACCATTTTTCATCAAATTTGGGGAAACAAATGCACACACTCGAATGATTTCACCATCAAGTAAAGAAGCGGCTTTAGCAGCTGCATAGGCTAATGAAATCGGCTCAGTACAACCCAAGGCAGGTTTAACCTCTTGTTTGACGGCTTTGATAAAGTATTGCCAAAGTAGCGGTTGTGTTTGAGCACGCATTGCAAGTCCCCTTAGTGAAGTCTGTTTTTATTTTGTTATTTTAAACAACAAACTGGAGAAAAACTTCACAATGTTTAGGGATACATAGTGAGTAAAGAGAAAAATTATCTCTAATTACAGGGATAAAAATAAAATTTTTTTAAGTTTGAGCTTTGTCACAAAAGTCCTGCCTTTAAATTTTGCAGGACTTTGTGAATATGGAGAAATATTAGCTTTCCACATCAAGGCGTTTACTTTGCCATTTGCGTGAACGCCAACGCCATGCATTAGTTAAGCCACGTAGCCACTCATCAGCAAAGAAACCTAGCCAAATACCGAGTAACCCCATCTCCATCTTGATACCGAGGAAATAGCCCAACGGGATAGCGACACCCCACATAAAAATGATCGCAGTACAAAGTGGAAAACGTGCATCACCAGAGGCTCGCAGGGCGTTAACCATCACTATATTGATGGTTCTGCCCGGTTCTAAGAAAACTGAGAGTAAGAACAGGGGAAGCAGTAAATCAATAATACCGTGGTCATCGGTAATATTGTTAAGAATAGGGTCACGGAGTAACCAAAAGGCAATAACGACAACGATTGTCACATAAAAGCCCATTTTTAGGCTTTTTAAACCACGAATATAAGCCTCTTCAAAGCGTTTGGCGCCGACAAGATGGCCGACCATGATCTCATTACCAATACTGATAGAAATACCAAATAGCATAATAAATAAAGAGAGCTGGAAATACAGTGTTTGGGCTGCAAGGGAGGTTTCACCCATCAGGCCAATAAATGCGGATGCCGTCATGAAATGCAAGATCCACACAAGGTTTTCCCCTGCGGATGGCAAACCGATGTGCAATATTTTACCCAACATTTTACGTGACCAATGTACTAACATCATCGGAACAAATTTGATGCGTAATCCATAAAATAGAAGGCAAAACAATAAAATAACAGCAACGACACGGCCTGCCACGGTTGACCATGCAACGCCTTCAAGACCATATTGCGGTAAACCAAAGAAACCATATAGTACAATGATGTTACCAATAACCGTAATCAAGTTAGCAATTAAAGTAACCCACATAGCGGGTTGTGCTTTGCCGTACACCCGTAAACAAGCCGCTAAAATAATAGAAATTGCTTCTGGGATTAAACAAATCCCTAGAATACGTAAATAAGTATAACCATCATCCATTAAATGAGATGGCATATTCATAATGGTTAAAATGCTATAGCCAAAAAATAGAGCGACTAGTGCACTGGAAAAACCAAGAATAAAGTTAAAGGCAATGGAAATATGGATGGCTTGGCTCGCTTTCTCACGACGACCAGCCCCAAGGTATTGTGCGATAACGACGCTACATCCCACACTGATAAAGTTAAAAATAGTAATAAATAAATCAAATACTTGGTTGCCGACTCCCATTGCCGCAAGATAAGCGGTGGAAACGTGGCTAACCATATAAGTGTTAATTAATAACGTGGCCAAATGAAGAAATATGTCGATAAAAATTGGCCAACTGAGCGAAAAGAGTGATCGCTCAGTCACATCAGACTGATGCATTGAGAACCTTTATATATTCATGAGTGTTATGAGAAGCTTTCTGAATTGCTGATTCTACATGGATTTCAACAATGAAAATAGGGTTAAAATGCATTTGATTTTAATCAGGCTAATGTTTTGTTTACTTTTAATTATTCTGTTAGATTTAATTTCGCTATAAATAATTTAATAAGCAACATCAGAACTGTAGAGGAGCAAACATGACAAAAATTAAAGCAGCAATAGTGGGTTACGGCAATATTGGCCGCTATGCACTAGAAGCTGTTCAGGCCGCTGATGATTTTGAGCTTGTCGGAATAGTTCGTCGTAATACACAAGAAATTCCTGCTGAGCTTTCTGGATGTAAAGTGGTTGATGATATTAAAAAACTGGGGAAAGTTGATGTTGCACTCTTGTGTTCACCAACGCGTGCGATTGGCCCATTAGCCGCTAAAATCCTAAGTCTCGGCATTAATACGGTTGATAGTTTTGACGTCCATTCAGATATTGTGGCGCTAAAACATAGCCTCGATGATGTGGCAAAACAGCACAATAGCGTGGCGGTTGTGTCAGCGGGATGGGACCCTGGTTCAGATTCCATTATGCGAACGTTAATGTTAGCGATGGCTCCGAAAGGTGTGACTTATACAAACTTTGGACCAGGTATGAGTATGGGGCACAGTGTAGCGGCTAAGGCGATTAATGGTGTGAAAGATGCTCTATCTGTAACTATTCCGTTAGGGACAGGGGTTCATCGTCGTATGGTATATATTGAATTAGAGGCTGGTGCGAAGTTTGATCAAGTGGCTCAAGCGATTAAAGCAGACAGTTATTTCTCATCAGATGAAACACATATTCGCCAAGTTGATAGTATTGATGCTTTGAAAGATGTTGGACATGGCGTACATATGACGCATAAAGGGGTTTCTGGGGCAACGCATAATCAATTATTTGAATATTCAATGCGTATTAATAACCCTGCGTTAACATCACAATTTATGGTTTCTGCGGCGCGAGCTACGATGAAGCAAGCCGCTGGTGCTTATACTGTGATTGAAATTCCACCAGTAAATTTCCTGCAAGGTGATTTAGATACACTGATTGCAAAACTCGTTTAATCACAAAAAGCAATTTCCATTATCAATGACATGGAGGTTTATTCCATGTCATCTTGTCGTGATTTCTTACACTTTATCTTGCGGCTAATTTGCTATTCAGATTTTAGCTACTGTTTATTGCTTCTGTTATCAAGTAGCTTATTAAGAAAAAAACATTGATAACGTGGAGTCCGGTAATGGTGAGATCCTCTGGGAACAAACAAGTAAAAACGAAAGTAGATAAAAACCAAGGTTTCTTCCCAAAACAGGACGCAGTAAAAAGTGTGCAAGAAAGTCAGCATTCTTTTAGCCTTGTTCGTGCATTTTCTAAGTTAATTAATTATGGTTTTTCTCTTTTTTATGTTGGCTTTATTTTATCGGTGTGGTTTTTTCCTGAATATTACACCGTAGAAATTATCTATAACTTAACGCTGATTTTGCTCTTTGAGTTTATTTTAGTGCATTCCGGTGTATTTATGTCGGTATTTAGCAACTGGCGGGTACTTATACTGTTTGCCCTTTTTTATGGTTTATTTGCACTGGTGATCAATATGGCCGTGCTAGGTGACTCTCCATTAATTTTATATTTGTATAGTGCAACTGTTGTAAACCGCATAATTTTTGGCCTAACTAGCCGTACAAAACAAGAATGCCAAGAAAATATGGGCTATTCAGCTTTAATGGTAATAAATTTTATGTTTTGCATTTTCTCCGTAATTATTTTGTCTTCCCTTGTCCCTTATGGTGGATTAACGCCGGAGTATTTAAGAAGCATTGATTATTATTCCAGTATTACCTCGGGGGGAGAATTTACTGAGAAACCTCACGTTGCGTTTGCGTTTGGTGTTTTATACTTTGGAATGCCAATACTAATGGTGGGTTTAATGAAGGTATTTTGTCGCGGCCATTCTGCTAATCGAGTAAAAGATAATAACTAAAAAGGATTTTTAGTTAGGAAGGAATCAGCAAGTCAATGGTTATTATGGCACGTTGAGCATTACGGGAATGACAGACGGAAATGACAGAGATGCCATTATAAATCATTCAATTCGGTGTTTGTATTATACGACTTTGCTAATTCAGGGGGAAATGTTTAATACGAAAATAAAAAACGCCTACCAAAGTAGGCGCCTGGTGCTGGCAATAAAAAAGTAATAATAAAAAGCTTAGCGTGTAATTGATTTAAATTTTTGGGTTGTTGCTGTTAGTGCGACTTCGGTTGGTAGACGTTCCATTGAACTGGCACCGTAAAAACCGTGGCAGTCAGGGCAGTTAGCTAAAATATATTCGGCATCTTCAGGTGTTGCAATTGGGCCACCGTGACATAGAACAATAACATCTTCACGTACTGTTTTTGCTGCTTTTGCCCACTCATTAATTAATGGTACGCAGTCTTTTAGTGTTAACGCGGTTTCTGCCCCAATATTCCCCCCCGTTGTCAGCCCCATGTGTGGCACAATGATATCTGCGCCAGCTTGTGTCATCGCGATGGCATCTTCGGCACTAAAGACATAAGGCGTGGTGAGTAAATCTTTTTCATGAGCTAGGCGGATCATCTCTACTTCTAGCCCATAACCCATACCGGTTTCTTCCAGATTAGCTCTGAAATTACCATCAATTAACCCAACAGTTGGGAAGTTTTGCACTCCAGCAAAGCCTGTTGCTTTGATATCATCGAGGAATTTATCAAACTGACAAAATGGGTCAGTACCATTAACACCTGCAAGAACGGGGGTGTGTTTGACCACGGGTAAAACTTCTTTTGCCATGTCCATTACGATTTCATTGGCATTACCATAAGCAAGTAAGCCTGCAAGGGAACCACGGCCTGCCATGCGGTAACGACCTGAATTATAAATAACGATTAAATCAATCCCACCGGCCTCTTCACACTTAGCGGAAAGTCCTGTACCTGCACCACCTCCAATAATGGGTTCACCTCGAGCAATCATGGCCCTAAATTTTTTCAATAAATCTGCGCGGTTATGTTTCATCGTTAACCTCTATTTTTTGTTAAAAATTTCCTGATGTAGCTGAATAACCTGCTCACAGAACTCATGGGAGTTAATGTGATAAGGACTCAAAATAAGTTGTCTTTTTTCTGTTTTAATAAAATTCTCTTGGAGAGCCTCGATAAAAGCGTGATCAGCAATTGGGTCCCAGAAAGGCGCACCTTCAATATCAAGGGCGGAGAACCCCGCCGTTGGGATGATAAAACGGATCTCGCCTTCACAGCGGTTTAATTTGTCTGCTATCCAACGCCCCATTTGTTGGTTTTCTTCTTTTGTTGTTCTCATTAAAGTCACTTGGGCGTTGTGATGATAGAACAGGCGATCTTGGTAGTGTTCAGGCACTGTAGAAGGACGGCCAAAATTCACCATATCTAAAGCACCACAAGACATCACACATGGCGTTTGAGTCCGAGCGATAGCGCCGAAACGGTCTTCGTCACAGGCTAATACACCACCAAATAAATAATCACACACTTCGGTTGTCGTAATATCTAAGACGGAGTGTAATAAATTGCTATCAATTAGTTTTTCCATTGCTTTTCCACCGCTGCCAGTCGCATGGAATACTAAGCAATCATATTTGGCTTCTAATTGCGCAGTGAGTTGTTGAACGCAAGGAGTGGTGACACCAAACATCGTTAAGGCAACGGCGGGTTTTAAATCAAGACTTGCTTCTTCGCCTTGATCAAACCATACAGCTCCCGCTATTTGATTTGCTGCGTTTTTTAAGACTTTGCGAGAAATAATATTTAAGCCGGATACGTCTGTTACGGAGTACATCATGGAAATATCACTTGCCCCGATATACCCAGAAACATCTCCTGAAGCCATGGTTGATACCATTAGCTTTGGTATACCAACAGGCAACATTTGCATGGCCGGTGTAATTAATGCCGTTCCCCCAGAGCCACCTAAACCTAAAATTGCAGCGACGTCTGTCTGTGTGCAAAGGTATAAACTAAAGGCTTGAGCCATTGCTTCAATGGCTTTTCCACGGTCACCACAAAATACAGCTTCAGCGCCTAAAGGGTGGAAATCAGCAACAGTACTCGCACTGACATCAGCGTTTTTCTCTAATTGAGTCGGTTGTGTCGTTAGGTCAACCGTACGTACGGCTAATCCTGCATTTTTTATTAATTCACTGACGTAAAAAATCTCAGCGCTTTTAGTATCAAGCGTCGTTGCAACATAAATAAAACCCTGATTTTTTTTCATAGAGAAACCTTTCAGATTATTTTGTCGTTGATTTTTCCACCATAATGAGACTATAGTATCATTTTAATGAAATGTAAAATGAGACGGCAGTCTCATTATTGAGTTTATTGTAACACTAAATAGTTGTTTATTTTTGTATCTTGTTGATAATAAAGAAAATTGATTTTGTGTGTTATAGGTTTGGTAGTAACTATTAGTTTTAATAATGCAAAGTCACTGTATTTTTCATTGTACGTAATGATTAATTTACAGAAAATAGTTTTCAATTGTTTTAGTGAGTAAGTAAGCCTACTTGCGGGCGACCGTGTTTTATCGATAACATTAACAAGACTTATTGTAAGAGACAGTATTTTAAGGATAAATAAATGCCGAAAATTAATTCAAATCCAGAATATAAAGGGACGAGAAAACGGACCTATGTATTATTAGTTAACACGGCATTAGATTTATTTGAAAGGGGTGCAATGCCCTCTGTTTCTGAATTAGCCCAAGAGGCGGGAGTCTCCCGTGCCACAGCCTATCGCTATTTCCCTACTCAAAATGACTTAATTACTACAATTGTCAATGAAAGCCTCGGACCAATTTTGACTTGGCGCCCACAAAGTGAAAACACAGAAGAACGCATTGGCGAGTTGTTATCTTATGCTTTCCCTCGGATGTTTGAACATGAAGGCGCTTTGAGAGCTGCTTTACAAGCATCATTACAGCAATGGGCACAAAGTCGCTCGGCTCCTTTTGAGATGAAAGATAAACAATTGGAGAGAGGGAACCGTAAAGATATCCTTACAATGGTGACGTCGCCAATGAAGGGTGACTATCCGCAAGATATTATTGATAGAGTTATTCGCGCTTTTTCAGTCATTTATGGCTCTGAAATATTTTTAGTATTAAAAGATATTTGGAAAATGGAAAATAGCGAAGTGACTGAGCTTGCACAATGGATAGCGAAAGCCATCATGAACCAAGCCGTAGCCGATAATGAGGAACGAAAAGAGTGATGTTTTCGCGAAAATGTAGCGGCTTTAAATGACGTGATTTTTTGTGTAAAAGTAAAACAAATAAAATCAAAGTCTGATAAACACCATATCTTTAGTGGATAATCCCTATAATGACAAATGAATAAAAACTAAAGCCATATAGTATAAATAATATGATATAAATTAAGACTATAATAGTCGTGATGGTTAATGTCATATGATGAAATTATTAAAAATGGTAGCAGGGATTGCTATCTGTTCGTTAATTGGCGGTGGACTGACTTACCTTGGAATTCCTCTTGCCTTAATGTTCGGGCCAATTATCGCTATTATCATTTTTCATCGCTTTGGCATTTCTTTTGCAATTCCTAAACATACCATCACTTTTGTGCAAGTTACCCTAGGTACCTCTGTTGGGCTAATGTTTAATCAGGTTTCACTTAGTGAGGCCGATAATTTATTTCTTTTATTATTGATGTTAGTGGTGTGTTTAGCCATACAGTTTTCATTCAGCTTTTTTTGGTTTTATCGAAAAGTTGGCTGGACAAAGCAAGAATCAATGTTGGGCTCTGTCCCTGGAGCGATGGCCGCGATATTAGCGTTAACTGACCATACACATACGCCACCACAGAAAATTGTTATTTCCCATACTATACGCTTAATTATCCTGATCCTATTGGCTGGGATCGTCGTGGGAAGTGATGGTGATCCGCAGCCTATTATTGAGTTACCTCAACTCACACTGGTTTCGACATTCTGGTTATTCATTATTATTGGAGTGGGGGTTGTTACTGGGTTAATTTTGCAGCGTTTAAGAGTTCCTGCACCTTTTATGCTAACATCATTAGCAGCTGCAACGTTAATCCAAGGTTGGTTAGATACCCCATTAAATTTCCCTCTTATGCTAACTGAATTGAGCATGGTATTGATTGGGATGAACATTGGTAATCATTTTGTTGTTTTTCCCCTTTCTTCATTGATTAAAAATATATACTCGTCGGCTCAAGTGGTAATTATTAATATCGTATTAACGTTTTTAATTACCGTATTTGCATCTTGGATTACGGGTTATGATATCTCAGTATTATTGTTAGCATGGGCGCCAGGTAGTATGGAGGCGATGACGTTTGCGGCCATTACGATGAATCTTGATGCAGGCTTTGTTATGTCGAACCATATTATTAGAATGGTGATTATTCAAAGTATTCCATCAGTTATCCTGTTTTGGCAGGAAAGAAGGACTAAGCGGAGTGGAGAGCCATGATGATTTTGACATTGTAAAGAAAGAAAACATGCTGGAATGGTAGGCATGTTTTCTAGATTGAGCAGTTCTCAAATCAATAGGGCTAATTTATCATTCTGAATTATTTAACGTAAGCAAATAGCCCAAGTGAATCACGAGCAAGTGATTGGCACTTAAATTCAGAAGTTAAAGGAATCCCTTTTAAATCGTTATAGCTTGCTTTATTGAGAGTGGTCATTTTCTCCGTATTATAGTTACTAAGATCCCACTTATTACTTTTTGCAAAGTAGACAATAGCCCGTTCGATCTCTCTATCAGGGATTTGTGAGTAACCACAATCATATTTTAGGTAGATAAAAATAGCCGTCAGATCTGCAAGATCTTCAGCTTCGTTTGAGGAAAGAGCTCTGGCAGAATGGGTTATCCCTAGCAGAGTCATCAAGCATGACATCAATATAATAAATTTGCGCATTCGTTATTCTATCTGTTTTCTATGTCAAGTTACGTTAGCATAAGAATAGAATTGTTAGTCAACTATATTTTTCTTAAATCCATGTAATAAACCCACAATTTTATCGTGGTTTTGTTGACCTTCCTGTTAGGGGAGGCTTTATCATTCGTTTATTAAACCATGTTTTGCTTAGAAAGGGTAATTTGCCATAAATTACGCTGGAACTAATTATTGATTTGATAAATAAAAGGAAGGTTATCAATGTTACGCCGTGATTTTCTTAAGTTAAGTGCTATCACCTATGCTGCAAGTGCTCTACCTATTTGGAGTCGTATCGCGGTCGCTGCTGGGAATTATCCGGTTCTCGCCATCCCTCCATTATTAGAGCCAGATGCCCAAGGAAATATTCAACTGGCTATTTCGCAAGGTACTTCTCAATTCGTTCCCGGTAAAAAAACCACAACATGGGGGTACAATGGAAACCTACTTGGTCCTGCTATTAGTCTGAAAAATGGCCAAAATGTTAATATAAATATCGTAAATAAATTGCCTGAGGATACAACAGTTCACTGGCATGGATTAGAAATATCAGGTGAGCAAGATGGAGGCCCTCAAGCGATTATTCAACCTGGGGCAACGCGTAAGGTTAATTTTACCATAGACCAAAGTGAGTCAACGTGTTGGTTCCACCCACATACTCATGGCAAAACGGGATACCAAGTGGCTATGGGGCTCGCAGGTTTAGTGTTAATTAAGGATGAAAATAGCGAAAAGCTTGGTTTACCGAGTCATTGGGGGGTAGATGATATCCCTGTTATTTTACAAGATAAACGACTAAAAGATGATGGTCAGATTGACTATCAACTCGATGTGATGAGTGCGGCCGTTGGCTGGTTTGGTGACATGATGCTGACCAATGGGGCGGTTTATCCGAAACATGTTGCGCCCAAAGGTTGGTTGCGCTTGAGATTACTTAACGGATGCAATGCACGCAGCCTAAACATTTCGACCAGTGATGGACGTAAAATGTACGTCATCGCCAGTGATGGAGGTTTACTTGCAGAGCCTATCGCATTAACTGAATTACCTATTTTAATGGGGGAACGCTTTGAAATCCTCATTGATGCATCAGATGGTCAAGCTTTTGATTTGGTCACTTTACCTGTTGGACAAATGGGAATGACAATTGCGCCTTTTGACCAACCATTACCTGTTTTGCGTATTGAAACAACCTTAACTGCTGGTGAAGGAAAATTACCTTCCTCACTCGCGGCATTGCCTACTATTCCTTCTCTTGCGGGCTTAAATCGTCGTCGATTCCATTTAATGATGGATATGCGTTTAGACATGCAAGGTATGATGATGTTAAGAGAAAAATATGGCCCTCAAGCGATGGGGAGTATGGGAGGGCATGGTGGCATGATGGGGAACATGGGGCATGGTAACATGATGAACCATGGTGATATGGATCATGGCAACATGGGTCAAGGCAATATGCGAGGTAGAATGGGGAATGGGGGGCATTGCGGGGGGAATGCGGAGGATTTAGATATTCATAATGCGAATACGATAAATGGGCAAGTCTTCTCGATGACACATCCTGCATTTAATGCACCGATAGGCAAGCAAGAACTATGGGTGGTGTCAGGGCGTGGTGACATGATGCTACATCCATTCCATGTTCATGGAACGCGTTTTCGTATTTTGAAAGAAAATGGCCAAGCGGTAGCACCACATCGTCAAGGTTGGAAAGATATCGTTAAAGTTGAAGGGCAAGTTAGTGAGATCTTGGTGGAATTCAATCACCCAGCTACGCAGCAACACCCTTATATGGCTCACTGCCATCTATTGGAACATGAAGATACAGGTATGATGATGGGCTTTACCGTTAGCTAGAGCGTTTATAATAAATGCAGTGTTAAATATTCGCACTGCATTTTCCTTTATTAGTATCTGCGTCCTGCCTATGCTAAAATTACGCGCTTTCCATTCCCATAGATGCGTAATTGAAGATGAAACATACTCTTGAAGTCATGATCTCTGAAGAAGAGATTGCTCAACGAATCAGTGAATTAGCTGATAAAATCAGCGCACATTATCAACAACTTGACGGTGAATTGGTCCTCGTTGGCTTGTTGAAAGGCTCATTTATTTTTATGGCAGATCTGTGCCGCAAAATTAACGTTCCCCATGAAGTCGATTTTATGACTGTTTCAAGTTACGGCAATGCGATGACGTCGAGCCGCGATGTGAAAATTGTCAAAGATTTGGATGAAGATATTCGTGATAAACACGTTTTGATTGTTGAAGATATTATTGATTCAGGCAATACCTTAAATAAAGTTCGCGAGATTTTCGAATTACGTGGTCCTAAATCTGTCGCAATTTGTACATTACTTGATAAACCTTCACGCCGAGAAGTCAATGTTCCGGTTGAGTGGATTGGCTATTCAATTGAAGACAAATTTGTGGTCGGTTATGGCATTGACTACGCGCAGCAGTATCGTCATCTACCTTATATCGGGCACGTTACCTTACTTGAAGACTAAGGTTTTCAGAAACGCATGAATGAATAAGAAAGGAGAACATTGTTGCCCTTTCTTATTATCATAGCCCGCCCTAAATCAGATGATATACAACGGTATACGTTGCTCTAAGAAGAGAGCGCATTATGCCATTGTTATTTAAGCCCCGTAGTTTTTGTTGGATTAAATTGCAGTTTCATAATAGCACCATCAGTTGGTACTACAGTTTGTTCCGTGTTATCAAACGCTAAACCATCCGGTAAATTATAACTATCCACCGTGACAGTGTTCACTCTCCAAGGAGTAAGATTACTAATTAATAGCTGTCCTTGAGAGTTAGTTTGAACATTAAATTGGTTGTAGAAGCCGACACCTTTTGTTTGCGGGACTTCAACTACTGCAATAGTATTGCCTAAGCTTTGTCCTAGAACCAATCCCCCATCATATAATAGTGCGCTTCCGTTGGCCTCTATATGATATCGATTGTTTGTAACATTATTTTCATAACTAATGTTAGCAGAGCCCTGATCATAGTTACTGCTGAGCATCGCATTTAATTCATTACCCTCATGACTTACATGAGTCGTCGTTAAGTCATAACGGACATCATTATTGTTCTCAAAAAGTGTACCATTAATATTTAAACCGTTACGATTGTTTTCTCGGTTAGCCATATCACTGATCGGGTTTATATTGATAGTTCGGTTACCAATAGAAAGAGGAATACTAACATTAAAGCCAAGTTTAACATCGGCAGGGGAGTCCGCGCTATAACGTGAATATTCAGAATATAAGCTAAAATCAAAATCATCACTGGAATAGTTATAAGATAGCTCTATATCATGCAATAGCTTTTGTTCTTTTTGTTTTTTGTTTATAACCCAAGATAATGTCAGGTTTGAATCTTCATCAAATACCTGATTTATATTCAATCTGGCCTGCCATCTACGGTCTGGGTAACCCGAGTCATATTCATACTCTCTATAAATAAAATCATTCACTAGTTTTTCTTCGAATGACCGCCAATTACTTTTTTTCGGGTAGTATTGAATGGCTAAATTAAGATTAGTACCTGTAGAATAAATAATTTTGTTATATTGGGCATTAAACATATGCCCAGTAACATTATTATCTGCTGATTTGTAGTTAACATTACTAACATCCAGTGACAGGACTCCAAAATTACCAACTCTAGTCCCAATACCTGTAGTCATATTTTTATAATTGTTAGCACCCTGAAATCCGGAATACAATGTTACTCGTGATAGAGCACCCCAAACTAACCCAAATTGAACAAATTTATCATTAGCAATATCAGAACCTCTTGATGCGCGATAACGGCCAACTAACGCTTCATAGGTGAATTTTCCACGTTGTAAAATATTTGATATAGCTGAAAAAGGTATTACTCTGGTCGTTTCTGCACCATCGTTTTCTTTGATTGTTAACTCAATATCGCCGTAAGGGCTTGGAGGGAAAAGATCATTAATAGAAAAAGCACCAGCGGGTACGTGGATACGATATATTTGATTGCCATTTTGATATACTGAAACTTCGGCATCTGTACGTGCATAACCATTTATTAATACAGGAAAACTGTTCCAATTATCTGGGAACATAGTTTTGTCGCTGATTAATTCAACACCCTTGTAATTAAAAGACTGAAAAATGGTACTTCTTGCCCTTGATTCACCAAATGTTAATCGTGAACGAATACTATTTATACTTCTCCAAAGAGTGCTTTCTTGCGAATAAGTACCCTGTTGGTTATCTCTAAACCAAACTGTACTTTTATTTCGAAACCGCCATGCCCCTAAATTTATTCCAGAGCTAAGATCCAAATTACTATTGGTTCCAGATGGCTCCCAGCCACCTTCTCCCTTTTTATGTGTTAACCCAAATTGGTAATTAACAAACAATGCATTGATACCATCATTCCAACGACTGGTACTGACTCTATTATTTTGATTTTCGGTGAGTTCAATTGGTACAAGAACAGTCAAAAGAGCTGCACTTTTATTATACCAGTATTGGATGTCATATTTATGGGCACTTTGTTCGATAAGACAATCTGATGCACTCCAATCAAGACGACTAATGAGTTCTGACTTAGCCCCCCATTCTTCAAGTAGTTCCTGAGATATACATGGTTTATTATCTTTTATATCGACTAAAATGACCCCTTTATATTCATTATTAAATATAATCCCTGTATCTGTTGGCTCTGAGAATGCAAAAATACTATAGAAAAAAACACAATAGAGTAAGCAATAAGGTTTATATGCCATATCTATAATATTAGCTTTCACAAGAAAACGTTAACCCCTTACTATATTAGTAGTAAGGGGCTAATTGCTCTTACAGCGCCGCTAATTCAGCACGAGCTTGATTTAACTCTTGCTCAAGCTGGCGAACGTCTCTTTGTTTTTCAGCTAATTTGTTTTGATATTTGATAACTTTTCTTTGGTCGCCTTTAGCTTTAGCTTTTTGCAGGTCATATTCAACTTCTGCTACATCCTGACGTTTGTCAGCTAATTTACGCTCTAATTTGTCAACTTTCTTCTGAGCATCTTTTTTGACGCTAGCATCAGTACAATGCATATTAACTTCATATAACGCCTGTTTTAAGCCAGCAACTTTGTTATAGTTACCAAATTGTTCAGCGATACGAATTTCTCTTTCGATAGCTGACGCTTTGTCATTACAGCTTTGAGCTGCTTGAGCTACACTCATACCGCCAATAGATAACATTAAAACTGTAGTAATCACTGTTAGTTTTTTCATTTTGAAACTCCTGCATATTATTTGTCTATGTTTAAGTTGATACTGCTAACTACTGGACTTAGTTTAAAAAAAAATGTTTACCATTTCGCTATCAGACTGGCTTCATATGCATGTAGTACTGGCTTCAATCAGTGTAAGCCTATATGAAAATATATTTTTTTTATTTTAAAACAGTGTATTACAGTTTTTTTATGAATCTTGAAAAGTAATATTATTTCGATTTTTATGCGGATATCTATGGTTGTCATCCTGTATCCTTAATAGGATAGTCTTTTATTTGGCTTATCAATTCAAGTAAATACACACTTAAAATTCACCAATGTACGAATGGTTAAAGTATTTAATAGTGAAATAAACTTTGGATAAAGCCATTGAACTGAAATATTTTGATATGACAATGTTGCATTCTATTTAGACCAAACTACAGCTCTCAATGTTCATCGTAAATATTTAGGGGTCATCTTTTTGAGTGAAAAATGATTCTAAACTTTAAGTATAAACGGTAGAGGAAAATACAGTAGGGGAAAAATTTATGGGATTTAAAAAATAGAAGTCATCAAAAAGTAATGGATTATTTATCAGTAACTCATTGTTTTTAAAGTCAGTCATGACACAAATGATGTCGCATAGCCAATACATTTATAAGTTGTAATTTTGTTGCTATACAATGTTTGGGTATGAACAACGGTTTTTTATTCAGAATTAATAAGTAAAATTGCTTGATGGGTTATTGTGTAAAACGATTAAATGATTAAAACATTAAAACCTTCGATGCAGGTACTCTCCCTAAGGATATGAGTTAGAGGACTCAAAGCAGTTCATAATATTATAATTAATTCCTAAAAATCCTAAAAATAGAATTAATTATAATACTTTTTAGGATTATGTGAGCTTGTTTGTCGTTTTGATGTGGTTTAGAGTAATTCACCCTCTTTTTAAAGGTAATGTCTATTCTATTTTCAAGTTGTTTTCTTAAGTAAATATTTTTATCGGTATACTTAATAAGTAAATGGAGGTACTTATGTTTTCAATATTACTCGTTGATGACCATCCAGCTATTTGTTTTGCTTTAAAGCTATTGATTGAAAAGACCGGTAAATTTGAAGTTAAGACAAGTGACGGAAATGATCTAATTTATAACATAGATGTAAGCAAATATGACCTGGTTATATTAGATTTAGAACTTAAGCATTGTAATGGTCTGGATATTTTGCCACGTATTAAAGCCAGAGCCCCATATCTAAAAATACTTATTTTTAGCAGTCAACCTGCTGAACTTTATGCACTGAGAACCTTCCGTGCTGGAGCTGATGGTTTTATATCAAAAGAAACAGACTTAGAAAATATCATTTCTATTTGTCAATTATTATTAGATGGTTATCAATGTTTTCCTGCCTTTATACTTAATAAAATACAAGAAAATGTAAACCCTGATATAAATATATTAGAAAAATTATCCGATCGTGAATTGACGGTTCTTCAGGCTTTATCTAATGGGCAGAGTAATAAGGAAATATCTAATTTACTGAATGTCAGTCCGAAAACGATTACTACATATAAGATGCGGATCATAAAAAAATGTGGCGTTAGCAATATTGACTCCGTTATTGATTTACTAAAAGTAACAGATAAAAATGATGACTAAAATTCGTTATTATATATTGTTGATAATTGTTTCTCTTAGCTTGCTACCTAAAATATCTTACTCAGATTTAGATAAGAGTGATATTTTAGAATTAACATCAAGAAGTGATTTTATTATCAATGATTTAAAGTTAACTGATGATGAATGGTCATGGCTTCGTAAGCATAGAACGTTAAAAGTTGCTGTTTGGCTTCCTGCATCACCTCCATACGAAATAACTAATGGATTAAATGACTATGGTGGTATTAATGCTGATTACTTAGGTATTATTGCTCAAAATCTTAATGTAAAAATTGAATTAATTCGATATGATAATGTTGAGGATGCTAATGAAGCAGTTGTTCAAGGAAAGGCAGACCTTGTAGTATTAAATAGAGAAAAGAATCCATTATTAGTTGCTACGAAACAATACAGTGAGAAGCTACCTGTAGCTGTATTTAATAGTGAAATGAGTTTTGATGAACTTAATCCTAAAAAAATTGCTATTGATAATCTGCTATCAAACCATTTTTATACAAATTACATAGCTCATAACTACCCAGATGCAAAAATAGTAGAATACACATCTTCGCGCCATGCTTTGGAGGCATTATCTTTTGGTGAAATTGATTTATACTTAGGTAACAACGCAAGTGTTATCTATTTTATTAGGCAATCCAATCTAGATAATTTAGCCGTCAAACACTTAGAAAATGATAATGAAGAAGGTTTTTTCTTTTCAGTATCGGAAGAACAAAAAAAATGGGCAACTATAATTAATAAGGTTATTGATAAAATCCCAAGTAATGTTGAGACGGATATCCATCGCCGCTGGAATGGCGGCGTATTATTACTGATGAGTGATTTCAAACCTAATTTTTCTTCTCTTGAATTATCATGGATTAAAAATAATAAAAAAATACGTGTAGCACTTCCCGTAGATAACATGCCTATTAATTTTTTCGACGAAGCCGGAAATCCTCATGGAATGGTTCTCGAGATTTTATCTTCCTTAAAAAAGCTAACGAATATCGACTTTGTATTACAATCATACCCCAATTTAAATGCCGCTTTACAATCTGTAAAAAAAGGGGAGAGTGATATTATCGCTGGAACTACTCAAGAAACTATTTGGAATAGTAATTTACTAACTACCCGAAGCTGGTTCTATAATTCTTGGGTTTTAGTTATAAAGAAAAATAAAAGTAACTATAAATCTTATGGGAAATTAATTATTGTTAATGATCAGTACCCTAAAAAGTATGTAGATGAGAAGTCGATAAATAACAATATTATTTATAGTAATACATGGAGTGATGCATTAAATAAACTAAATAAAGATGAAGGGGATGCTGTAATTATCCCACTCGTTATCGCATCTGCATATTTAGAAAACCCTAAGTATTCAAATCTTGAAATAATAACTAGTTTAGATACAGACCCTATACGATTTTCATTCGGGATATCACAAGATTTATACCCTTTAGTCAATATTATTAATAAATCTTTATATAGTATAAATCCTGAGGATATTTATGCTATTACAAATAAAAAGTATAATAGTTACCTGAAGCTAAATCCTCAGAGTAGTCGCTATTTTAATGTGAATATAATTACATTTGCTTTTATTTTGGCCCTTGGGTTGGCTGTTTTAGGAGTGTATGTATATAAAGAAAATAAAAAAAGACGTAATTTGCAGCTGAAGATTGATAGTCTAGAAAATTTAAATAAATATAAAGATTCATTTATTGCGATGCTAAACCATGAAATTAGAACACCAATTAGCACAATCAAAGGTATGCTAGAGTTAATTCAAGAAAAAAAAGGTGTAAATGATGAAAACTTTGCTTTGTTATTGAATGCATTAAATGCATCCAATACATTATTATCATTAGTCAATAATGTATTGGATATATCCAGTATTGAAAATGACCGTCTTCTATTTAAACCTGAACGAATTAATTTAATGAATTTAGTGGAGATGACAGCTGTTAATTTTGAAACGATTTTAGTAAAGAAAAATTTATCATATAACATAGCATTTGATAGCAAGTTGAAACAATATGTACTCGCAGATCCTATACGAATCCAGCAAATTTTGACTAATATTTTAGGTAATGCGATTAAATTTACACAAAATGGTAGCGTATCTTTTAAAGGCTTATGTCAATGGGAAAATGAACAACAAATCTGTGTACATTTTATTATCGAAGACACCGGTGAGGGTATTAATGAACAAACACAGTTAAGACTATTTACACCATTTACCCAAGGTGAAACAACTCAGAAGAAGTCAGGGAATGGTCTTGGTTTATATTTAAGTTTAATGCTTGCTAAAATGATGCAAGGAAATATCACACTATCAAGTAAACTTGGTATTGGAACAACAGTAACCATTGAGCTTATCTTAACAAAGATAGCAGATATTGCTGATATTACAGATATAGAAAAAATATCGCCTCCTATAGAAATAGATAAGAAATATAAAAATAGATTGTCTATTTTGATTGTCGATGATAATCCAAGTAATCTGCTTCTGTTAAAACATCAATTAGCACATTTAGGCCATCAGGTTATCTCATCAAATAACGGTGAAGAAGCTATTTACTGTTTTGAAAATAATGTTATTGATGCCATATTAACTGACTGCAATATGCCAAATATAGACGGTTTTCAGTTAACTAAGTTAGTTAGAGAACAGCAAGAAAACATTCCTGTTTTTGGGATGACTGCCGATTCAAGCCGCCGGATATATGAAGAGTGTATTAATTCAGGTATGAATGATTGCTTATTAAAACCTATTTCATTAGTGCAGCTAACTCAGATATTAAGTCACATTAATCCCCATAATTCTCAATTGGTTCAAAAAATTGAGTATCAATCATTTTCACCCCAAAATGTACACCCTGAATTGATAAGAGATGACTTGAAGTCTCAATTTTGTGACTTACAAATTAGTGTAATCGACGATACGCTTAAAATATTATCGTCAGAAACTGATTTTCAATCTGCTAATGTCAGAAAAGCATTACATCGTTTAAAAGGCGGAGTACAGCTTTTAGGGGAAAATTCTCTCTATATGCTTCTAAATCAAAATAATAATCTGCCTGAAAGTGAAATTCAAGAGAAGGTTACACTCGAGCTTCATAGATTAAAGCTGGAATTAATACAATGGAAGAATGAATAGGCTATATGTACGTGATAATCTTTCTAATCCGATTGTTCTGCACAGTTAAGTCAGGATAAATTATTAAATAACGGTGTTCATACTTAAGGTGGATAACACCTGCATTAAGATTATGGTCTACAATTTGTTCATCAAATATATGAAGATTCAACGCTGTTTTATAATGGAAAGATGATCTTATTTACCTTGCAGTTATAAAACGCCCAATGAGGTTCATTGAACGCTTTACATCTGAAAAATTGTTAACCTATATCATAACTAGTCATATTGATTTTTTTTTTGCGTTAATGTAGCAATAGATTCTCTATAACAAAGTTCGAGTTTTTCTCTACTGTCTGCCGTAATATGCAAATCTTGCAAGCGACCATTATTAATACCGTAGACCCAGCCGTGGATCATGACTTTTTGGCCACGCTTCCATGCAGATTGCATAATTGTTGAATGTCCTAAGTTATAAACTTGCTCAACAACGTTTAATTCACATAAACGGTTTAAGCGTTCACAGGGTTTCAGTTCACCCAACATTGAACTATGCCTATACCAAATATCACGTATGTGTAGTAGCCAGTTATTAATTAAACCAAGCTGAGTATTATCAACCGCGGCTTCAATACCACCACAGCCGTAATGGCCACAGATGATTATATGTTCAACTTGAAGCACATCAACTGCATATTGAATAACAGATAAGCAATTGAGATCGGTGTGAATAACTAAATTAGCAACGTTACGGTGAACAAATAGATCGCCTGGTGCTGCATTGATTAATTTTTCTGCAGGTACTCGGCTGTCTGAACAGCCTATCCATAAGAATCTTGGCTTTTGCGCTTTTGACAATTCTTTGAAGAATTCAGGATCTTGCTCTTTTACGGATGCTGACCATGCTTCGTTGTTAGCAAACAGCTCTTCGATTTTTCTCATCATGACTTATAGCCTAGTTGTGTTACTTTGCGATAAAATCTTATACAACATTTATTGAATAATTAATAATTAGTTATACTAATTACAAATTCCTTATGATGAATCTATCATTTAGACAAGACAATCCTCAAATAATAACATGTTGAATTATCTTATATAAATCAATTATCTCTTTTCTGCATAACATAGAACAGAAAAAAGTGGCATCATAAGAATATATTGCCTCCAAACCATCCTAAGAATAAAGGGTTTTTTTACATATGACGTATGCACTTGAGTTATCGCAGCTTACCAAAACCTATCCAGGTGGTGTGAGAGCCTTGCGAGGAATCGATTTGAGCGTTGAAGATGGAGACTTTTATGCATTATTAGGTCCAAATGGTGCGGGTAAGTCGACAACAATTGGTATTATCAGTTCATTGGTTAATAAAACGAGTGGCTCAGTCAAAGTTTTTGGATACGATCTAGAAAAGCAAGTGGTTCTAGCGAAACAGCAACTCGGTTTAGTCCCTCAAGAGTTCAACTTCAATCCATTTGAGACTGTATTACAAATCGTTCTTAACCAAGCGGGGTATTATGGTGTACCTCGTTCTATTGCTGTGCAGCGTGCGGAGCAATATTTGTATCAACTTGATTTGTGGGAAAAACGTAATGAACGGGCGCGTAATTTATCGGGAGGAATGAAACGCCGCTTAATGATTGCACGCGCACTGATGCATCAACCAAAGCTTTTAATTTTGGATGAACCTACCGCTGGAGTGGATATTGAATTACGCCGCTCAATGTGGACGTTTTTGAAAAACTTGAATGCCCAAGGTACAACAATCATTTTGACGACCCATTATTTAGAAGAGGCCGAAATGCTGTGCCGGAATATTGGTATTATTCAACATGGGGAGTTAGTTGAAAATACCAGTATGAAGCAGCTATTAAGCAAATTAGAATCAGAAACTTTTATTTTTGATTTAATGCCTAAAAGTCCTATTCCTCAGTTACTAGGATACGAATCTCGATTAATAGATACATCAACTATTGAAGTCGATGTGAAAAGAGAACAAGGGCTTAATAGTGTTTTTAGCCAACTTAGTGAACAGGGTATTCAAATTTTAAGTATGCGCAATAAAGCTAATCGTTTGGAAGAATTATTTGTTAACTTAGTTAAAAAAGATTCGAATGCAACTGATAAGGAGATGGCATCATGATCTCATTGTATTGGGTTGCATTAAAAACGATTTGGATAAAAGAAGTTACCCGATTCGGCCGTATATGGATTCAGACACTGTTACCACCTGTTATTACCATGTCATTGTATTTTGTGATTTTTGGTAATTTAATCGGTTCAAGAATTGGCGATATGGGCGGTGTCGATTACATGCAATTTATCGTACCTGGTTTGATTATGATGGCGGTGATCACCAACTCGTACTCCAATGTATGCTCTTCTTTTTTTGGTTCTAAATTTCAGAAAAATATTGAAGAGTTGCTTGTTGCCCCTGTTCCAACCCATATTATTATTGCAGGGTTTGTTGGCGGTGGTGTTGCAAGAGGCATTTTAGTTGGCTTCCTCGTCACATTAGTCTCTTTATTTTTTATTCCACTGCAAGTGCATTCATGGATTATGGTGGTAGTGACATTATTACTCACAGCGATTGTATTTTCACTTGCTGGGCTATTAAATGCGATATTTGCTAAAACATTTGACGATATCAGTATTGTTCCAACTTTTGTTTTGACGCCGTTAACATACCTAGGGGGGGTATTTTATTCCCTCTCATTATTACCGCCATTTTGGCAAGCGGTATCAAAACTAAATCCTATTGTTTATATGATTAGCGGGTTTAGATATGGCTTCTTGGGGATTGCAGATGTATCCATTGCCGTTACTCTTGGGGTATTAATGATTTTCTTAGTGGTTTTCTATTTACTGACTTGGTATTTAATTGAGCAGGGTAGAGGGTTAAGAAGCTAAGTATCGGTGACTCAGTTTTCTATGAAAAAGCTGCTTTTGATATGTTATATAATCAAAATGCAGCTTTTTTTAGGTATAAATAAAAAGAGCGTTAGTTATCGCTTGGTTATTGAGCGATAAGTGGCGGATTAAGCCACTTGCACTGGTACCGCTTTTGCTACACGACTCATCACATTATTTTCATCAAAATAAGCCACTTTGGGTTTATGTTTTTTTGCATCTTCATCTTTTATTTGTACATAAGAACAAATAATGAGCTTATCACCAACAGCAGCACGGCGCGCTGCGGCACCATTGACAGAGATAATTTTTGAACCCCGTTCCCCTGAAATAGCGTAAGTTGAAAAACGTTCTCCATTATCAACGTTATAAATATCAATGGCTTCGTATTCAAGAATACCAGCGGCATCCATGAAGTCTTGGTCGATAGCACAAGAGCCTTCATAGTGTAAATCCGCTTGAGTGACAGTGACTCGGTGAAGTTTGCCTTGCAACATTCTTCTTAGCATTTTTTTCTTCCTCATTAGGCTTATAGCGTTTTAATTAACGCGATAAGCACTGTAATTGCAATGTGTTATCTTTTTATTATAAGTGCTTTGTTTTTATGCTTTATTTATAGGTAAATTGACTTGTAAATTGTCAATAAGACGAGTTTGACCTAACCATGCCGCCATTAAAATAACAGCTTGTCTGCTGGTTTCACTTAATGGCAATAATGTGTTTGCATCACGAATAAATAACTCATCTGGGGTAAAACCGGCATCACGTAACTGGTTATTCATTTCATCAATAATAGCTTCTGATGAATCAGGTGCCATGACTAATTTTTCACTAGCATGCTGCATAATTTGATATAGCTTAGGCGCTGTTTTTAATTCATCAGCGGATAAGTTATTGTTACGTGAACTTAGGGCTAAGCCACTTTTGGCTCTAACAGTTGGGACGCTAATAATTTGAGTATCGAATGATAAGTCATCAACTAATTTGCGAATTAATTGCAATTGTTGGTAATCTTTTTCGCCAAACAGTGCGATATTAGGCTGCACTAGATTAAATAACTTGGTGATTACGGTTGCAACGCCTCTGAAATGACCGGGGCGGCTAGCGCCTTCTAACATAGTCGATAATTCAGGGACTTCAACAAACGTCTGCTTTTCCATTCCATTTGGGTAAAATTCTTGAGGGGAAGGGGCAAAAATTAAATTGATATTGCGACGTTTTAATTTTTCGCAATCCTCTTGTAGAGTTCTAGGGTAATTGGCGAGATCAGAGTGTCTATCAAATTGCATTGGGTTAACAAAAATACTGGCAATAACAATATCTGCCTGTTGTTTTGCTTGGTCAATAAGGGTTAAGTGACCATCATGCAGGTTGCCCATAGTTGGGACAAGTGCAATACGTTTGCCTTCTTGTTTCCAGCGACGGATTTCACGGCGTAATATAAGAGCCGTTTCAACGATAAGCATACGTGTGTTCCTTATGATCTTTATAGTCAATTAAGAAAATGAATGGGCTTCACTTGGATAAATGCCATCTTCAACCTCTTGGATATACATGCGGATCGCATCATTGAGATTGCCTGCTTGTGCTAAAAAGTTTTTGGCAAACTTCGGTGGTCGAGCCGTAATGCCGAGTGCATCATGCATAACAAGAATTTGTCCATCGGTTCCATTCCCTGCGCCAATACCAATTACAGGTAGTAACAGCTCTTCTGTTACATGGCTGGCTAAAGAGGTTGGCACGCATTCAAGTACTAATAATTGCATACCTGCATTTTCTAATGCAATCGCATCTTTTAACAGTTGATTTGCTGTGACTTCATCACGACCTTGCACTTTATAACCGCCTAGTACATTGACAGCTTGAGGTGTTAAACCAAGGTGACCACATACAGGAACAGAACGCTCACCGAGTATTCTCACTGTGTCACATAACCAACTTCCGCCTTCTATTTTTACCATATTTGCGCCAGCTTGCATCAAGATTGCTGCATTGGCACAGGCATCTTCTGGCGTGGCGTAACTCATAAAAGGCATATCTGCAATAATAAAGGCATTTGGCGCACCTTTGCGAACGCAGCGAGTATGATAAGCAACTTGCTCCACAGTGACAGGTAACGTAGATGATTCACCTTGAATTGTCATTCCAAGCGAGTCACCGACTAACATGATTTGGATGCCTTGCTCATAAAATAATTGAGCAAAGCTAGCATCATAGGCTGTCATGGTTGCGAATTTGCGTTGGTCTTTTTTTAACTGACATAAATCAGCCAGAGAAATTGGTTTCATTATAATAACCTCCGGAAATGATCTCCCTGTGACCATACCTCATTAGAGGTTAAACAGTTTAGGCTGGAATATCCCAAAATGTTAGGCCGTTACGAGGGACGAGTGTGAGCCTTTCCAAAAGGGTTTCGCCATCAGGAAAGACTAAAGCGGGGGCAATTTCACTGAGCGGATATAACATAAATTCACGCTCTTTTAGCCCATAATGTGGAACAGTAAGGCGTTGTGTATTGATGACACGGTTACCGAAAAGCATGATATCAAGGTCAAGGGTACGAGGCCCCCAACGTTCATCTTTTCGTACACGCCCAAGGTCAAGTTCAATTTTCTGCGTGTAATCAAGGAGCTCTTCAGGCTCAAGACGAGTTTCTAGCAATACCGCCAGATTGAGAAAATCTGGCTGATCTTGTGGGCCAAGTGGCTTTGTTCGATAGATAGAAGAGGTAGAAACAACGCGGCTATTAGGGATAGCATCTAACGCTGCGATAGCTTGCTGTGCCTGTTTTAGTGGCTCACCAAGATTACTTCCTACAGCAATATAGACTTGTTCCATAAAACCTCTTTATTCATTATTGTGGCTTATTCGGCTTACGAGCCCCTGCATGAGACGAACGATGTGGACGATGACGTCGACGAGTTGGCATGCTGCCTAGCTCAGAAATCATTTCTCGTTGCTTGAGATTATTAGCTTGTTGGAAATCAGTCCACCATAATGCTAACTCTTGCAGCTCGTTTCGGTGCTCAACATTCGCCCGTAACTCTAATAAATCAAAAGCAGCGCGGAATTTCGGGTGCTCCATTAATTTGTTGGCGCGACGCCCTTGGCGACGAGGCAAGCGCAGTTGTAATAACCAAATATCCCGCATTGTCGTGGTAATACGCTTAGGAATTGCAATTGAACGACATTGTTCATCTAAAATATCATTCATCGCCAGCGCAAAGGCATCATAATAAGCCAGTCCACCTTCTTGGGACAGCTTCTCAGCGTGCTCAGTAACTGGATACCATAGCATAACTGCAAATAAAAATGCAGGGTTAACGCGCTTATCATTTTTGAGCCTAAAGTCCGTATTTTTAAGGACTTGTTCAATGATTTTCTCCATAGGAGAATCGCCGTTTTGTGTGAAACGGCTGGCGACAACGGGAAATAGCGGCTCAAATAAACCATACTTTTTAAGCATGGTGTAAGTTGCATAACCTTGGCCTGCTTGCAGTAACTTCAACGACTCTTCAAACAGCCTGGCTGATGGAATTCCCTTTAATAAATGAGCAAGCTGGTGGATAGGCTCTGCCGTTTTGGGTTCGATGCTCATGTTTAATTTACAGGCAAAACGTACTGCCCTGAGCATCCTTACAGGATCTTCACGGTAACGCGTTTCAGGGTCACCAATCAAGCGGATAACCCCTGCTTTAAGATCTTGTAAACCATTAACGTAGTCGCGTAAGGTAAAATCTTCAATGTTGTAATACAGACTATTGATGGTGAAGTCGCGGCGGATTGCATCATCTTCGATAGAACCAAAAATGTTATCACGCAGTAGCATGCCATTTTGGGCTTGGGAGGACAGGTTTTTGTCGTCCGATGTATTTTGATCATGGTGACCACGGAACGTCGCAACTTCAATAATTTCAGGGCCAAACATGATATGCGCTAAGCGGAACCTACGACCAACAAGGCGGCAATTACGAAACAGCTTGCGGATCTGTTCCGGTGTTGCATTCGTGGTAATGTCGAAATCTTTGGGTTTTTGCCCCAAAAGTAAATCACGAACACCTCCTCCTACTAAGTAGGCCTCAAAACCACTTTTATTTAGGCGATAAAGAACTTTTAAAGCATTATCACTAATATCACTACGGGAGATAGAATGCTCCGAACGTGGAATAACAGTAATGTTTTCGTCGTTTACGGTTGTCATTGTTGGCTGTTTCTCAGGCGTTGAATCGGCACGTTGAGATTGACGAACCGTTTTTTTAATAGGCGCTGTTTTATGCGTTTGCGTAGTGTTCTGCTCTTGAGGATTACGTTGAGCATGAGCAGAATGAGTGACTGGCCTTTTACCGGCTGCCTGAGTATCTCGCGAAGAGTCACGATGCGTTATTGCATCTTCATTTGATGCATGGGTATTGCGAGATAAAATATTACGGCAGAATTTTGCTACTCGGTTAAAAATAGTACACCTCGATGTAATTACGAATATTCATTAAACAAAATAAGCGGCTAATCATAGCTCACAGAAGTTTCTTTGAGAATGGTTAAACGAATAAAAGTCATCTCTAGTCATTAATTTTATCAATAAAGCTTACGTGAAAAATAGTAAAATTTGCTTTCTTATGATGGTGATAAAGTGTAAACCCTTTATTTTAAGCGGCTTTATGTGGTGATGTTAGTATTTTTTAATTGGATGATGAAAATTTTAGATTTAACACCGAAAGATTTCTACCTCAGTGTGTACCTGAATTTAATTGAACCGAGCCAGTAATATAGGGTGAACTGTGAGATAGGCGATAAACCGGAAGGATTGCTAGTGGCTAGCGTTAATTGATATCTCGTGTCGATTCCCTTGTAACGGCGCACGCAGGATGCGCCGTTCAGGACTCCATTATGGGCAATTAGCCTGCCATTTGCTTTTCGCGAATTTCAGCTAATGTTTTACAGTCAATACATAAATCAGCAGTAGGACGGGCTTCCAAACGACGGATACCAATTTCTACACCGCATGATTCACAATAGCCAAAGTCGTCATCTTCAACTTTTTTCAGCGTTTTCTCGATTTTCTTAATCAGTTTACGTTCACGATCCCGGTTACGTAATTCAAGGCTGAACTCCTCTTCCTGAGCGGCTCTATCAACGGGGTCTGGAAAGTTAGCTGCCTCATCTTGCATATGAGTAACAGTCCGGTCCACTTCATCTCTGAGTTGATTGCGCCATGCTTCGAGAATAAGCTTAAAATGCGCCAACTGGGCTTCGTTCATATACTCTTCGCCAGCTTTTTCATGATAGGGTTCAACCCCAGCAATGGCGAGAATGCTTAAGGACGATGTCTTACGTTTTTGCCCTTCTTGCATAATGCTTCTCCTACACACGCAAATTTTACAAAAACCCCAAGGGGGAAAAATTAAGGTCGCTATAAATAGCAGAAGACTGCTCTCTTGGCAATCGTTCCTGCAATGAGCTTTGTAATGCTGTGAGGGCGAGCGTGTTTATTCCCTTTTTAGCGCCCAGAACTCAGCGGCCTCGTACAATAACCAATTAAAAAAAACATTATTTACTAGAGTTAAAGTTTATTTGCTTACTTAACGCCATTTGTTGAACAGTAATATCGGCTTGATAACAAAGCACTTCAACGCCACTTCGTACTGCCTCTTCTAATAACGTCGCATATTGAATATCAATATGTGACGCTACTGATGCTACGTGAATTCCAGTATGTAAAGCAACAAACAATAGTATGGCTCTTTTTCCTTCTTTAGCAATAAGCGAAAGCTCCCTTAAATGTTTTTGTCCTCTTAATGTCACAGCATCAGGGAAAAAACCATGATTGTTATCTAGTAAAGTCAATGACTTAACTTCAATGAAACAATCTGGTAAGCCATCATGGGATAGGAAAAAGTCGATTCGGCTATTTTCTGTGCCATATTTCATTTCTGGCTTTATTTTACTGTATTCAGATAATTCTGGAATATGTTTTTCAGCCAAAGCTTCGGCCACTAATTGGTTTGCTCTGAGTGTATTAATACAAATAAAGTGGCCGCTTGCGGTTTGTGTTAGCTCCCAACTATGGGGGTACTTACGCTTTGCATTATCGGAGGTGGAATACCAAACCGTATCCCCCGGAGTCGCACAACCTGTCATGGCACCAGTATTGGCGCAGTGAATGATAATTTCCTCACCATTTGGTAATGTGACATCCGCTAAAAAACGTTTATAACGCTTAATTAGCGTTGCTGGCTGTAAGGGAGGATTGAATTCCATAAAGTCTCCGCCGTCATGGCTTGCGTTAAGCTTACTGATAAAAGAGGCTAATGCTACAATGTCTGATAGCAAAAGTTAATGCATGGAGTGATAACCTCAGTGTTGCCGATATTAGATGTTAGCGATGCTTTAATTAGCGCGTTAAACACATCCCCTCAAGTATTACTACATGCTCCTACGGGGGCGGGTAAATCTACCGTGTTGCCATTAGAAATTTTAAAAAGTGGCATTATTGATGGCAAAATTATTATGCTAGAGCCTCGCCGTCTCGCAGCTCGTACCGTTGCGGCTCGTTTAGCGGAACAATTAGGGGAAGAAATCGGCCACACTGTCGGTTTACGTATGCGTTCTGAAACTAAAGTGAGTCGGCACACTAGGCTGGAAGTGGTCACGGAAGGCGTACTGACGCGTTTATTACAGAACGATCCGATGCTAGATGGTGTAGGTTTAGTCATTTTAGATGAATTTCACGAACGAAACCTTCAGGCTGATCTTGGTCTTGCTCTTTTATTAGACTCTCAACAAGCCTTGCGTGATGATTTACGGATTTTGCTGATGTCTGCCACGCTAGATAATCAAGGCTTAACGCAGCTATTCCCTGATGCGCCAGTAATTGTGTCACAGGGCCGAGCCTTTCCTGTCAAACGTCAATTTTACCCAATAAACCCAAACAAACTGTTCCATAAGGAAGTTGCAGCGGCGACATGGCAGCTGTTGCAGCAAGAGCAAGGCTCATTGTTATTATTTCTTCCCGGAGTGGGAGAAATAGAAAAAACTAGGGCGGAGCTTGCGTTATTGGTTAGTGAGGACACACTTTTATGCCCTTTATATGGTGCGCTATCTATCAAAGCACAACAAGACGCAATCCAAGTTGCTCCACAGGGAAAACGTAAAGTAGTACTCGCGACTAATATTGCGGAAACCAGTTTAACAATTGAAGGTATTCGGTTAGTGGTTGATAGTGGTTTTGAACGTGTAGGGCGATTTAACCCTCGCTCGGGGCTAACACGATTAACGAAACAACGCATTAGCCAAGCGTCAATGACTCAAAGAGCAGGGAGAGCGGGACGCTTAGAAGCTGGCGTGTGTTGGCATCTCTTTAGTGAAGAGCAAGCGGAGCGTGCTGCGCAGTTTAGTGAAGCGGAAATAAACCAAAGCGATCTCAGCGGATTATGGTTATCTTTATTACAGTGGGGGTGTCATGACGTCGCTCAGTTGTCCTGGCTAACATTGCCGCCAGCCCCTGCTATTGCGGCTGCAAAAGACTTGCTAAGAAATCTTGGCGCTATTGATAGCCAAGGTAAGCTTTCTCTTGCGGGGCAAAAAATGGCGGAGTTTGGCACCTCCGTTCGCACGGCAGCGATACTTTATAAAGCCCAAGGGAGCCAAAATAAGGCAGTGATTCAACTTGCGGCTCTATTATCGGCAATAATAGAAGAACCTCCGAAAGGCATGGCGAGCCACCTTGGTGATTATTTAGAAAAACCTACAGAAAATTGGTGCCGACGTGCATCTACATTAAGCGGGCAAAAAGTTACTGGTGCGATAGGTCATCAAACAGCATTAGTAAGTGAGTGGTTGCCAACTTTATTAGCAGCAGGCTTTCCCGATTGCATTGCGAAAACGCGAGATAACCAATTTCGCTATCAACTATCGAGTGGTTTAGGTGCATCGTTGAATGAGTCCGACCGCTTAATCGGCTCTTCTTGGTTAATCGTGGCTTCATTATGGCAGCCAGAAAACAGTGCAGATGCGCGTATTTCTTTAGCTTATCCCATAGAAATAGATGTGTTACAGCAGGAGTGCCCTGAACTATTCACACATCAAGAGACAGTGGAGTGGGATGAGCAGCGGGGGACACTATTGGCGTGGAAACGCTTGCAATGTGGCCAGCTAGTGGTGAAATCAGAACGAATGAGCAGTCCTGATAAGGCGGATATCAGCAAAGCATTAATTTATTGGTTAAAACAAAATGGATTACAACAGCTCGATTGGCAAGAGAATGCTAGACAACTGTGTATTCGTTGTTTGCTAGCGAAACAATATTTTCCCGATGAAGATTTTCCTGATTTCGATGATAGCACTTTGCTGGATTCATTAGATGAATGGCTTGAGCCTTATCTCGATGGTGTAACCACTAAGCAGAAATTACGGCAAATTAATTTAGAACAACTATTAATCAACCGTTTGAGTTGGCAACAGCAACAGTGGCTGGAAAATATGTTTCCGGCTACTTATTGTGCCCCATCCTTGCATGATGTGAGCATTCACTACTCATTAGATAAACCACCAGTCATAGAAATTCGGATGCAAGAAATGTATGGTGTAAAAGCAAATCCAACGGTGGCACAAGGGAAATTAACCATCACTGTTTCTTTATTATCTCCTGCAATGCGGCCATTACAAATTACTCAAGATATCGGTGCGTTTTGGCAGGGTAGCTATAAAGAGGTACAAAAAGAAATGAAAGGACGTTATCCAAAGCATTTATGGCCAGATGACCCAGCGAATACTGCACCAACAAGGCAAACAAAAAAAGCGATGATGAGTGCGAAATAACCTACTTTTGTGTTCTAATAGCGAGTTTCCTAAATGACTTACGTTGATTTTAGCTGAGTAAGGAAATGTAATTAAGAGCTTTCTTTGGTGAAATCTCTAGGGTTATAGGCCAAAATTAGCCGCTAATTTAGCAGAACTCGTGAAGTAGTTAATTAAGTAGTTAAGTTCTTTTGTAAGGTGATATGGAGCGACCATGTCAGGTAAAGATTTTGAACCAATAGGCAGACGCAATAAAAAATCTGCTGAGAAAAAACAACCTTCATCCCGCCGCCGTAGAGGTCGCGATGATTATGATGATGAAGATTTATTTGAAGATAATGATATTGACCAACAATATCTTGATGATGACGACGAAGAAGAATACATGGCTAAAAAAGGCTCAAAGAATAAAAAGCAACGTAAAGTAAAAAGCAAATGGCGTTGGTTCTGGCTACTCGTCAAATTAATGATTGTATTTGCTGTTTTACTTGCTGCATATGGTTTTTATTTAAATCAACAAATTAAAGAACGCCTCGATGGTAAGGTTTGGGATTTACCTGCTGCTGTGTACGGTAGAATGGTTAACCTTGAGCCTGGAATGGACTACAGCCAAGCTGAAATGGCTCGCTTACTTGAAGGTATGCAGTACCGTAAAGTCAGTAAAATAACCACATCTGGTGAGTTTGTAGTGCGTGGTAATAGTATTGAAATTTTACGTCGTCCATTTAATTTCCCTGACCAAAAAGAAGGGCAAATTCTGGCGCGTATGGTTTTCGAAAACAACGCATTAAGTAAAATTGAAAATATGGAAAATGGCCGCTCATTTGGCTTTTTCCGTTTAGACCCAAAACTGATCACCATGATGCAGTCTGCGAATAATGAGCAGCGTTTGGTCCTGCCATTATCTGACTTCCCTGAATCGTTAGTTAAAATCTTACTTGAAACCGAAGATCGCAACTTTTATGAGCACGATGGCGTCAGTTTATATTCAATCGGCCGTGCAGTTGTTGCGAACTTAACCGCAGGGCGTTCTGTTCAAGGGGGAAGTACCTTAACCCAACAATTGGTGAAAAATTTATTTTTAACCAATGAGCGTACGCTAAAACGTAAAGCCAATGAAGCGTATATGGCGATTTTACTGGACTATAACTACAGTAAAGAACGCATTTTAGAGCTATATCTAAACGAGGTGTTTTTAGGCCAAAATGGTAATGACGAAATTCGGGGGTTCCCATTAGCAAGCTTGTATTATTTCGGCAGGCCAATCAATGAGCTAAGTTTTGACCAACAGGCATTATTAGTGGGTATGGTACAAGGTGCGTCAACATACAACCCTTGGACTAAGCCACAAAATGCGATTAAGCGTCGTAACATCGTATTAAAAATCTTGGAAACTCGTGGCGTTATCGACCAAGAAATGTATAAAGTACTCAGCGCTAGGCCTCTAGGCGTGAAAAACAAGGAAGGGCTGGTGGCTTCTCAGCCTGCCTTTATGCAAATGGTACGTTTAGAACTCAATGAAAAATTGGGTGACAAGGTTAAAGACTTATCAGGGGCTAAAATTTTTACCACCCTAGACCCGGTGGCACAAACCGCGGCTGAAAATGCGGTTGAAAACGGTGTCGCCGATTTACGTAAATCACGTAAATTAGACGACATTGAAGGTGCTATGGTCGTTGTTGACCGTATTAATGGTGAAGTTCGTGCAATGGTAGGGGGTTCTCAGCCTCAGTATTCTGGCTTCAACCGTGCGTTGAATGCACGCCGTAGCATTGGTTCTTTGGCAAAACCACCAGTGTATCTCGCTGCATTGAGTGAGCCAGACCGTTATCGCTTAAATACGTGGTTAAAAGACGAGCCATTAACCGTAAAAGTGGGCAATCAAAATTGGAGTCCAAGGAATTACAGCCGTAACTTTAATGGCCGTATGATGTTAGTGGATGCGCTCGCTAAGTCGCAAAATATCCCAACAGTAAACTTAGGGCTAGATGTTGGCTTAGACCAAGTATTTAACACCTTTGTTCGCTTAGGTGCTCCAGCCGCTGCGATGGAAAAAGTTCCTGCCATGTTCCTAGGGGCGGTTAATTTAACGCCAGCGGAAGTTGCTCAAGTATTCCAAACTATTGGGGGGAATGGTAACCGTGCGAAATTATCTGCTTTACGTTCAGTGATTGACGGTGATGGTAAAGAAATTTACCAAAGCTATCCATCAGCAGAACGTGCGGTACCTTCACAAGCCGCCTATCTTACACTATATGGTATGCAGCAAGTAGTGAACCAAGGGACAGGACGTGTATTATTGTCAAAATACAGCAAATACAATCTTGCAGGCAAAACGGGTACCACGAATGATTTACGTGATAGCTGGTATGCAGGGATAGATGGTAAAGAAGTGGCAATCGTATGGGTAGGGCGCGATAACAACGGGCCTACACAGTTATCAGGGGCGACAGGGGCATTGAAAGTGTACCAACGCTATCTCGATAATCAAACGCCATTAGCACTCATCAACCGTGCACCTGAAGGTATCGTTGATATGCAAGTGACATCAGATGGGCAATTAAGTTGTTCAAACTTTGGTGGTGGCAGAATGTTACCGATTTGGACGGATAACCCAGAAGGGTTATGTCAATCCTCTGAAAGCCAAGATCCCACTTGGAATCTTAATGGTAACGGTGGTGAGCAACAAAATGATGCCCCTGATTGGGTGAAGGATATGTTTGGCAACAATCCTTAAAATTCTCGTCATATTTCAAGTCGTGACTATGTTGGCTTCATTCGTCAACACTAGTCACATACTTATTTAGAGAATTGCGCTAAGGCTACAACCTATTGCGTTGTTGATTGCTCTAGGTCTTAGCCTGTTTACTGCATGTTTATAGTTAAATTACTTAGATAATCAAGGTGTAAAGATAGAATGGTGATGTAAGGGGATAGTTATCTATTTGAAACTATAAAAGAATAGAGGTGAAGATGTAGATAATTTCACCTCTATAACATCAGTATGAATTAATTATTTTTAATTTTAATCAGCGCGGTTTCTGCCGCTTTAATTGTCTTCTCGATATCTTCATCACTGTGAGCAATAGACATAAAGCCAGCTTCAAATGCAGAAGGAGCAAGGTAAATGCCTTGTTCTAACATGTAATGGAAGAATTTCTTAAAGCGTTCAACGTCACATTTCATCACGTCTTGATAGCAAGTGACTGTCGGAGCATCGGTGAAGAAAATGCCAAACATACCGCCGACATGGTTGATAACCATTGGGATACCTTGTTCTTCTGAGACGCGTTTTAAACCACGAGCTAATTTTTCCGTTAACTCGTTTAAACGAGAGTGAACACCCGGTTGAGAAACTTCTCTTAAGCAAGCTAGGCCCGCAGCCATTGCCACAGGGTTACCCGACAATGTTCCAGCTTGGTAAACCGGCCCAATAGGTGCGAGTTTTTCCATGATTTCAAGACGACCACCAAAGGCACCCACAGGCATACCACCACCGATAATTTTACCTAAACAGGTTAAATCAGGTTGTACGTCGTAATAATCTTGCGCGCCACCTAGCGCAACACGAAAGCCCGTCATTACTTCATCAATAATGAATACGGCATTAAACTCATCGCAAAGTTCACGCAAGCCGGGTAAAAATTCAGCGGTCGGAGGCACACAGTTCATGTTGCCAGCAACGGGTTCAACAATGACACAAGCAATGTCTTCAGGGTAGTTTTCGAATGCTTGACGAACTGAGGCAAGGTCGTTATATGTACAGGTTAACGTATGTTTTACGAAATCTTCTGGAACCCCCGGAGAATTAGGTTCACCCATAGTGAGAGCACCTGAACCCGCTTTAACTAATAAACAATCGGCATGACCGTGGTAACAACCTTCAAATTTGATAATTTTATCACGGCCTGTGTAACCTCGTGCCAGACGAATTGCGCTCATGGTCGCTTCAGTTCCGGAGTTCACCATGCGAACCATGTCCATTGATGGCACTAATTCGCAAACCAATTCAGCCATTTCAACTTCAGCTGCCGTTGGCGCACCAAAGCTTAACCCTTTATGAACCGCTTTGATAACAGCATCACGGATCTCTGGGTGGTTGTGCCCTAATACCATAGGTCCCCATGAACCGACGTAATCCACATAGGCTTTACCATCAACGTCATAGATATAAGCGCCATCAGCTTTCTCAATAAATAATGGGGTTCCACCCACACCATTGAAAGCACGTACTGGCGAGTTTACGCCACCAGGAATTTGTTCTTTTGCTTGTGCGTAGAGTTTTTCAGATTGGGACATCGCAGGGCTCCAAGAAAGAGGCTAAATAAAAATTGGCTCTATTCTAAAGCACTGTATCAATTAAACCAAATATTGGAGGTAAGATATGCACTCTGTGTCTAATTGATTAACAACACTTGAACGATTTAGTCAAGTGGCGGATAATTGGGTTAATTGATCTGAGTAGGTTTTGACCTACACATGAATTTACCGGTCACCGGTTTGGAGTAAAAAATGAGTGATGATGCAGCTCTACCTTTGCAATTTACTGATGCGGCAGCAATTAAAGTTAAAGACCTAGTGTCTGATGAGGACAACCCAAATCTGCGTCTGCGTGTTTATATCACTGGTGGCGGATGTAGCGGTTTCCAATATGGTTTCACGTTTGATGATCAAATCAATGATGGTGATATGACCATTGAGAAACAAGGGGTTGCTCTTGTTGTTGACCCAATGAGCCTACAATACTTAGTTGGCGGAAGTGTTGATTATACTGAGGGTTTAGAAGGTTCACGTTTTATTGTGACTAACCCGAATGCTAAGTCTACCTGCGGGTGTGGGTCATCATTTAGCATCTAATTTTCTTTTTTTTCGTCATATTTCGAGCTGTGGCGGTGTTGGCTTCATTCAGCTACTCGGGTCACATACTAATGTATGCTCCCCGAGATATCTTCATTTGCCGCCTTGCCACAACTCGAACTATTTAGAAAAATTCGTGATTTTTAATTCTTGATTCTTGATTCTTGATTCTTGATTCTTGATTCTTGATTCTTGATTCTTGATTCTTGATTCTTGATTCTTGATTCTTGATTCGCGACTCTTAGCTATCACTTGGATAGTAAATTTAGCTGTTCGCACAGTTGTTCGGTTGCGTTAATAATCCTTGGACCAGCGCGGTGAAACCAATCTTCATTTAATCGAATGATTGGGGCATTCAGTTGGGAGCGCCAAAAATCTCTTACTCCCTTTTCTTGCTCTTCTGAGCCTGCTATTACAATAACATCAGGCTTGCGGGTGAGTACTTGCTCACGACTAACTTGCGGCCATTGCACAGGGCTATTGACAAAAATATTCTCACCACTGCATAAGGTGACAACATCATTTTGCAATGTATGGTTACCTGCACTAAATAAAGGCTGAATCCCTAATTGGATAAACACTTTTTTGGGTTTGATATCAACGGCTGTTTTATTTTTATAAACGGCAAGCTTTATTTGCATTGACTCAATTGTTTGCTGAGCAAGTTCAGGGTTAGGACTGTATTGGGATAATTCATTGACGGCATCTATCACTTCATCAATGGTTTGTGGATCAAGATAGATAATAGGAATGCCAAAGGATGCCAGCTGATCAAGCGGTCGCTGTGGGTTTCCACCTCGCCATGCCAAAATTAAATCCGGTTTGAGTGCAAGAATACGCTCGACATTAACACCTTGCCAATCAGAGACTTGCTCTAATTTTTTCGCTTGCTCGGGATAGTCGGAGTAAGCACTAACGGCAATCAAACTTTCACCGAGTCCTGCGGCATAAGCGAGTTCCGTATTGGCAGGGGATAAGCTAATTACGCGGTGTTTAGGCTCAGACAGTGCAGAAAAAGAGATACAAAAAGCAAATAATAAAGTAATGGTGTGGGATAAATAGACCGTTATTTTTTTCATAGCTATCATCACAATGGCAATAAAAGACATACCTGACAACCAGTTATGCCTTTTTTGTTGAACTTAAGCCAGCTTAGCTAAAATCGCATTGATCATCAATGAAGACTGACGAGCCGCAACAGGAAGAAACTCGTCAAAGCTCGTGTGTGATTCTTTATCTGCCACATCAGAAATTGCACGAACGACAACAAAAGGTATACCAAATTGATGGCAAACTTGGCCAATAGCCGTCGCTTCCATTTCAACCGCAGCTACTTGTGGAAACATAGCTTTGATGCGTGCCAGTGGCTCTGAGCCATTAATAAATGCATCCCCACTGCACACTAAACCACGCACTGCATTCATATCCAGTAAATGAATGCATTGTTCAGCGACATCGATTAGCTTACTATCAGCGATAAAAGCAGGTGGGCACTGAGCCATTTGTCCGGGTTCATAACCGAATGCGGTGACATCAGCATCATGATAGCGGACTTCTGTAGACACCACGATATCGCCAACATTTAAACGCGGATCTAACCCACCAGCGGAGCCTGTATTAATCACCACATCAGGCTGGCAATGCTCTAAAAGTAACGTGGTACCAATAGCAGCTGCAACTTTACCAATGCCCGACTTTAATAGAGCAATATCGACCCCATTGATTTTGCCTGTATATATTTCACACCCTGCGCGGCTAATGGTTTGGCAGCCTTCAATCTGTGAGCGCAAAATGGCAACCTCTTGCTCCATCGCACCAATGATCCCAACTTTCATTTTGTCTCCTCTCCCTTTGGGTGTGCAGCGTACTACAACACATTATCTAGGGAAGATAGTGTTTTACTATGTTATTGCCATGATCTTCGAGTACTATCACAGTTATTGTTGTAATAGCTCATATTCAGGCAACGGAATTACAAAGATACTCGAAGTGTAACATTGAAAGGTGAATCGTGAAGTATTTTTCCTATCTTTTGGCTATATAATGAGTGATAAACCGATATGAAGAAGGGGGGCTGCATGGGGGAGATTAATTTTCTTAAGAAGCTAAATTTTCAGCGTAACTACATGAGTAGTGCGAAAAACCAAAAAATTTCACCACAAGATGAGGACGCGGTAAATCGCTTATTTGAAAGTGACCGTGGTCGGATCATCAACTCAGCCGCAATTCGGCGTTTACAACAAAAAACTCAGGTATTTCCGTTAGAACAAAATGCAGCTGTACGTAGCCGATTAACGCATTCGCTGGAAGTTCAGCAAGTAGGCCGCTACATTAGCAAAACGGTTCTCGGTGAGCTCAAAAAGAAAAAGCTGTTGGAAAAATATGGGCTAGAACAGCGTTGTGATGCATTTGAAAGCCTTGTTGAGATGTCTTGTTTAATGCACGATATTGGTAATCCACCTTTTGGACATTTTGGTGAGGCTGCAATTCAGCGTTGGTTCAGCAAATTATTAGCCCCTGAGTATTCCTATATACTAGATTCTCCAGATCCGTGCAAAATCAACGCGTTAAAATTGACGGGGAATGAAAAACAAGATCTTTTTCGTCGCCAGTTAAGGCAGGACTTATGTTCATTTGAAGGGAACGCACAGGGATTGCGTATGGCGCATCGCCTACTTAAATTGAATTTAACCTATGCGCAAATTGGCTCAATTTTAAAATATACCCGTGGCGCCTTTGACTTAGAGCCTATCCCTAGTGAGTTTAGCTATCTGATGAAAAAACCAGGTTACTATTGGTCTGAAGCTGACTTTGTTAGTGAGTTAACCAAGAAATTGGATATGGAAAAATACTGTCGCTTTCCTTTGTCATATATTATGGAAGCCGCTGATGATATTTCATATTGCATTGCTGATTTGGATGATGCTGCGGAAAAAGGGATTTTTACGGTTGAGCAGCTGATTAACTTCTTAAAAGCAGAATGGGGCGATATTGAACCAAATGATTTGTTTGATCAGACCATTATGAGAGCCTATAACAATATCAGCGACAACCACACAAGGCGTATTCAGCAAGATCAATTCTTTATGTATTTGCGCGTGAATATTACAGGCAAATTGTCCCATTACAGTGCGCAGCAGTTTATTAAAAACTTGCCTGAAATTTACAACGGTACCTTTAATAGTGCTTTACTTGAAGACAAAAGCCCAGAACATAGGTTATTGAAAGTATTAAAAACGGTAGCTTTTAAACATGTGTTCAATCACCATGAAGTTGAGGAATTAGAGCTACAAGGTTATCGGATAATTAGCGGCCTATTAGACTTTTATAGCCCATTATTGATGATGAATAGAGCGGATTTTTCTGCGCTAGTAGAAAAAAGCTATCACAAGCACTTTTTTATTGAAACACGGCTATTCCATAAGCTCTCCAATAAGCATCGCTTATCTTACACTGAAGCACTCGAAAAAATTTCCGCAACGAATGAATCGGATAAATCCATCCTTGAATTTTATTATCGGGCACGTTTGATCCAAGACTATATTAGTGGTATGACCGATCACTATGCTTATGAAGAATATAGGAAATTTATGGTTAGTAATTAACTATATTAATTTGTTATTTAATAAAATAGAAAAGTAGTCAATAAAATAAGGGGAAAAACAGGTATACTAACCACACCTGTTTTCCCGATAAAGTAGTGCAAAAGTAACTCTTTTTGATGAAAAATAGACAATAATCTTTTTTATAACTTAATACTCCGTTGTGACTACTTATGGCCCAATTTTATTCTCCAAATCGCCGAACCACTTCACGTCGCCAACTGACCGTTGTCGCAGATAGCTTAGATGCAGCAGGGCAAGGCGTTGCTCGCCTTGACGGAAAAACTATTTTTGTCAGTGGCTTATTGCCAGGAGAAGAAGCACAGATTGAATTAACGGAAGACAAACGCCATTTTGCTAAAGCGAAAGTGGTTAAACGTATCAGTACAAGCTTACAGCGGGCGAAACCTGTTTGTCGTTATTTTAATCAATGTGGTGGTTGCCAGCAGCAACATGTTGATATTGGGTTACAAAGAGAAAGTAAAGCGAATGCGTTGCAATATCTGATGATGCGTGAAACTGGGATTGATCAGGTTGCCACGCCAGTCATCAGTGGTGAGCCTTATGGATACCGCCGTCGTGCACGCCTTGGGTTGCAATATCAACTAAAAAATAAGCAGCTATTGATGGGGTTTCGCAAAACACAATCTAACAACTTGGTTGATATTAAAAATTGCCCAGTTTTGTCATCCGATTTAGATGTCTTGATAAAACCACTTTCACAGTGCTTAAACCAGCTTAGCATTGCGCCAAAGTTAGGGCATGTTGAGCTTATCAAAGCCGATAATTGTAATATTGTGATGATTAGGCATTTAGCCGCTTTTTCTCAATCAGATAAGCAAAAACTCGCTGATTTTGAAAAGCAGCACGGCGCGTCTATCTGGTTAGCTGGAAATGATGAAAACATACAGCCATTAACTTTCAGTGCTCCACAGCCTGAATATCAGGTAGCAGGGGAAATACTAAAGTTTAACCCGTTAAATTTTATACAAGTTAATGCGCAAATTAATCAACTAATGGTAATGCAAGCACTAGAATGGCTAGAGATCAATAGTGAAGATAGAGTCTTAGACCTTTTTTGTGGTATGGGCAACTTCACATTGCCGATTGCGAGGCTTGCAAAATCGGTTGTTGGTGTAGAAGGTGTTGAAAATTTAGTCGAACAAGCCCGAAACAATGCACGGCTCAATACTATTTATAATGCGACATTCTATAATGAGAACTTAGAAGCCGAAATTCATACACAGCCATGGGCAGCTCATGGGTTCAATAAAGTCTTATTAGACCCTGCAAGAGCAGGAGCTGCGGGTGTTATGGAACATTTAGTTAAACTGATGCCAGAAAAAATTGTCTATGTTTCTTGTAACCCAACAACGTTGGCAAGAGACAGTAAGGTATTGCTCGATGGAGGGTACCAACTATTACATTTGCGGATGTTGGATATGTTTTCGCATACTAGTCATTTAGAATCAATGGCATTGTTTGTCCGTCGCCCAGAGGTTTAACAGGTAGGGAGAATATATGGTCGCAGTAAGAAGTGCACATCTTACCCCAGCAGGTGAGTTTGCTCCAGAAAAGTGGGTTAACGGTCTGGGACTGAGCAATAAACAATCAGAAGAAAAGCTCATCCATACCTGGCAATATTGTCACGATAAACTTGCTGGACAAGAGATTGGCTCTCTATTGTTGTGGCGTGGCATCGAGATGACAGAAATACTCTCTACATTGAGTATGGATATCGGTAGCTTACAAGCCGCTTTGCTTTTCCCATTAGTTGAAGAAGGAAAGCTTGGGGAAGAAGAAGTCATTGAAACGTTTGGCAAGTCTATCCATGAGCTCGTAAAAGGCGTGCTAGAAATGGATGCTATCCGCCAATTAAAAGCGACACAATCAAGCGAAACAAGCTCTACACAGGTAGATAACATTCGACGCATGCTATTGTCGATGGTTGAGGATTTTCGCTGTGTTGTTATCAAATTAGCCGAACGTATTGCGCACTTGCGTGAAGTGAAAGACGCAACTGAAGATGAACGTGTTTTAGCTGCGAAAGAGTGCTCAAATATCTATGCACCGTTAGCAAACCGCTTGGGAATTGGGCAATTAAAGTGGGAATTAGAGGATTTTTGTTTCCGTTACTTGCACCCTGATGAATACAAAAAAATTGCTAAATTACTGCATGAACGTCGTATAGACCGTGAAGATTATATAGATAATTTCGTCGGTATATTACGTAAATACATGTTAAAAGAGAATATTCAGGCTGATATCTATGGACGGCCTAAGCATATCTATAGTATCTGGCGTAAAATGAAGAAAAAATCATTGGCGTTTGATGAACTATTTGATGTGCGAGCTGTGCGTATTGTGGTTGAACGTTTGCAAGATTGCTATGCCGCGCTTGGGATTGTCCACACCCATTTTCGCCATCTCCCTGATGAGTTTGATGATTATGTGGCGAATCCAAAACCTAATGGTTATCAGTCTATTCACACGGTAGTGTTAGGGCCAAATGGTAAAACCCTTGAAATCCAAATTCGTACCCGCCAAATGCATGAAGATGCTGAGCTGGGGGTTGCGGCACATTGGAAGTATAAAGAAGGAGCTACTGGGGCTGGTAAAGGCAGTAGCTATGAAAACCGTATTGCATGGCTACGCAAATTAATTGCTTGGCAAGAAGAGATGGCTGACTCAGGGGAAATGCTTGATGAAGTCCGTAGCCAAGTATTTGATGACAGAGTTTATGTTTTTACTCCTAAAGGCGATGTGGTTGATTTACCCGCAGGTTCAACCCCGCTTGATTTTGCATACCATATCCACAGTGATGTTGGGCACCGTTGTATCGGGGCAAAAATTGGTGGTCGTATTGTACCATTTAGCTACCAATTACAAATGGGAGATCAGATTGAAATTATCACGCAAAAACACCCAAACCCAAGTCGCGACTGGTTAAACCCTAACCTTGGTTATGTAACTACAAGCCGCGGGCGTGCGAAAATTCAAAACTGGTTCCGTAAGCAAGATAGAGACAAAAATGTGCTTGCTGGTCGCCAAATCTTAGATAGCGAATTATCACAGCTCGATATCAGCTTACGGGAAGCGGAGAAGCTTCTGATAGCACGCTATAACGTGCACTCACTCGATGAAGTATTGGCAGGTATTGGTGGTGGTGATATTCGTATCAACCAATTGGTGAACTTCTTACAAAGTAAGTTCAACAAAGCCACGGCAGAAGAAGAAGATCGCGCGGCATTGAAGACACTAGAAAGCAAATCTTCAGTGCCAAGAGCACCATCGCACAGTAGCGGCCGTGTTGTAGTCGAAGGTGTCGGGAATTTAATGCACCATATCGCTCGTTGCTGCCAACCGATCCCCGGAGATGAAATTGTTGGCTTTATCACTAAAGGTCGGGGAATTTCTATCCATAGTATTGATTGTGAGCAACTTGCAGAACTACAAAGCCATGCCCCTGAAAGGGTAATTGATGCAGTGTGGGGGGAAAACTACTCTAGCGGCTACTCTTTAGTCGTTAGAGTCGTGGCGAATGACCGTAGTGGGTTACTGCGTGATATTACAACCATTTTGGCGAATGAGAAAGTCAATGTATTAGGTGTTAGCAGCCGCAGTGATGTGAAGCAGCAGTTAGCAACTATTGATATGACAATTGAAATTTATAACATTGAGGTTCTGAGCCGAGTGTTAGCGAAGCTTAATCAACTACCTGATGTGATAGAAGCCAAACGTCATTCATCATAATGTGTTGTGAAATATAGAGCCCTAGTTTCATTTTGCTATGGGCTCTTTTTTTTGATAACTATTTGTTTTTATTTGCTAATGGATGATATGTATGAACGCTGAATTTTATAATTTTTTTGCGTTTCATGACTAATTGAAGACGTTAAACTAGGCGTTTTTGGGTTACATAAAAGCCTTTCAATATACCTACTTTCTATTGCTATTACCGTATCTTATCACCGTCCTATTCTGAAAGAGTTGCTCGTTTTACATCCAATCCATGACTCTGGCTCTTTGGTCTTTGTAGGGATATTTATTGGGTAATTACTCATTAACTATCAATGAATGGAGTACAATCCCATTTTCAATGTAGGTTGATAAAGTAAAAATATTTACGCATGGTTTTATCTTCTGGTAAGTTGGGAATAAAGATAAGCACCTACAAAATCAAATAAAAACAAAGGGAATGAAATGAGTCAGGCAAATCCTCAAATTGAACGTTTATTATCAATCATGAAACAGTTACGTGATCCTCAAACTGGTTGCCCGTGGGATAAAGTTCAAACGTTTAAAACTATCGCGCCTTACACACTTGAAGAAACCTATGAAGTTCTTGATGCAATAGAACGGGAAGATTTTTCAGACTTAAAAGGCGAACTGGGGGACTTATTGTTTCAGGTGGTTTTTTATGCGCAAATGGCGAATGAAAAATCATTGTTTGATTTTAATGATATTTGCCAAGCGGTGAGCGATAAACTTGAAAATCGCCATCCACATATTTTTGATGAAAATAACACACTGAGCAGTTCGGAAGTGATTGATGGCTGGGAAAAACGCAAGTCAAAGGAACGAGCGAAAAAAGCGCAATTTTCGGTATTAGATGATATTCCAAACTCACTGCCTGCGTTGATGAAAGCTTATAAAATTCAAAAGCGCTGTGCTTCTGTGGGCTTTGATTGGGACACTCTTGGCCCTGTGGTTGGAAAGGTTCATGAAGAACTAGAAGAAGTCATGGAGGAAGCTACTCAGGCCGTTATTGATGAGGCACGCCTTGAAGAAGAAATTGGTGATCTGTTATTTGCGACAGTTAATCTATCTCGTCATTTAGGCCATAAACCGGAAATCGCATTACAGAAAGCTTGCAACAAGTTTGAGTCTCGTTTTCGTCAAATCGAAAAAATTCTAGTGAAAAGTGGTAAAACGACAGAAAGTGCTACACTTGAAGAGATGGAGTCGCTTTGGCAACAGGTTAAGTCTCAAGAATAACCGTAGAGCTTCAAAAATAATGGGTAATATGAAACATTGAGGTATTAAATGGCGATAAGTAGAGTAAATAGTTATTCAAAATCAAAGTTCGTGCAAAATCGCTTATTTTACACTCAATTATGAGCTGAAAGGATTTAGCTTTTGCCTTTAAACTGTGTTAATCTATAAAAATAGACACAAATGACTATTTTTGAAGCGATAAATAATTTTCGTTTCTAACTTGCTGATAATATTAGAGTATTGATGAAATTTAGCCTTATTATGCTTAGAACATTTGTAGCGAAATTAAGGTTCGGGTATACTGTTTTCCCGTCCTGTTATATCCATCATCTTTTAAACCTAAACTTTCAGGTTCAGCATGAAAACTAATTATATTTTTGTGACCGGCGGGGTCGTATCCTCTCTGGGTAAAGGCATTGCCGCAGCCTCTTTGGCGGCTATACTCGAAGCCCGTGGACTCAACGTGACGATTATGAAACTGGACCCCTACATTAACGTAGATCCAGGCACAATGAGCCCAACCCAACACGGGGAAGTTTTCGTTACAGAAGACGGCGCTGAAACTGACTTAGATTTGGGTCACTATGAGCGTTTCATCCGTACCAAAATGACACGTCGTAATAATTTTACTACGGGGCGTGTTTATTCTGAAGTTTTGCGTAAAGAGCGCCGTGGCGACTATTTAGGCGCGACAATTCAAGTTATTCCACATATTACTAATGAAATCAAAGACCGTATTATCCGTGGTGGCGAAGGCCATGATGTCGTTTTGGTTGAAATTGGTGGTACTGTAGGTGATATCGAGTCTCTGCCATTTCTTGAAGCTATTCGTCAAATGGCAGCAGAAGTCGGTCGTGAGCACACCTTATATTTACACTTAACATTAGTGCCATACCTTGCAGCAGCAGGTGAAGTGAAAACTAAGCCAACTCAACATTCTGTAAAAGAATTGCTGTCAATTGGTATCCAACCTGACGTGTTAATTTGTCGCTCAGACCGAGTGATCCCTGCAAATGAACGCGCAAAAATTGCATTGTTCTGTAACGTGCCAGAAAAAGCCGTTATTTCTCTAAAAGATGTCGATTCAATTTATAAAATTCCAGCTTTGTTAAAATCACAAGGTTTAGATGAGTACATCTGTAGCCGTTTCCACATTGATGTGCCAGAGGCTAATTTATCTGAGTGGGAGCAAGTTATTTACGAAGAAGCCAATCCGGCCGGTGAAGTGACCATTGGAATGGTTGGTAAATATGTAGAGCTGCCAGATGCTTATAAATCTGTGATTGAAGCGTTAAAACACGGTGGTTTGAAAAACCGTTTAACAGTGAATATCAAATTGATCGATTCACAAGATATTGAAACGCGCGGTGTTGAGTTACTTAAAGGTTTAGATGCTATTTTAGTGCCAGGCGGTTTTGGTGAGCGTGGTATTGAAGGTAAAATTCTGACGGCTCAATATGCACGTGAAAACAAAATTCCTTATTTAGGTATTTGTTTGGGCATGCAAGTCGCATTGATTGAGTTTGCTCGCAATGTTGCCAATATGGCAGGTGCAAACTCAACAGAATTTAAAGCGGATTGTAAATTCCCAGTTGTTGCGCTAATTACTGAATGGCGTGATGAAGAGGGTAACCTTGAGGTACGTTCGGAAGAGAGCGATCTTGGTGGTACTATGCGTGTAGGTGGTCAACCATGCCATTTAGTGAATGGTAGCTTAGTACGTGAAATGTATGGTGCTGAAACCATCATAGAGCGCCATCGTCACCGTTATGAAGTGAATAACTTACTATTGAAACGCATCGAAGATGCAGGCCTGAAAATTGCTGGTCGTTCAGTAGATAACAAACTGGTAGAAATTATTGAGAACCCAAATCATCCATGGTTTGTGGCTTGTCAATTCCATCCAGAGTTCACCTCTACGCCAAGAGATGGTCACCCATTGTTTGCAGGTTTTGTTAAAGCCGCTGGTAAGTACCAGAAAGGTGAGTTGAAATAAGATATGGGGAAGTCGGTGCATGTGTGCCAACTTCCCGAAATTTAACTTGTACTGAGGAAAACCTAATGTCCAAAATTGTTAAAGTGATCGGCCGTGAAATCATTGACTCTCGTGGTAACCCAACTGTAGAAGCTGAAGTTCATTTAGAAGGTGGTTTTGTTGGTTTAGCAGCGGCTCCATCAGGTGCATCTACAGGGTCCCGTGAAGCACTGGAACTGCGTGACGGTGATAAATCACGTTTTCTGGGTAAAGGTGTTCAAAAAGCAGTTGCTGCTGTTAATGGTCCAATTGCAGAAGCTGTGATCGGTAAAGATGCAAAAGATCAAGCAAACATTGATAAAATCATGATTGACCTTGATGGCACTGAAAATAAATCTAAATTTGGTGCAAACGCAATTCTGGCTGTTTCTTTAGCTAACGCAAAAGCAGCAGCAGCGGCAAAAGGTATGCCTTTGTATGAGCACATCTCTGATCTGAATGGGACTCATGGTCAATACTCTATGCCTCTGCCAATGATGAACATCATCAATGGTGGTGAGCATGCAGATAATAACGTTGATATCCAAGAATTTATGATCCAGCCTGTTGGTGCACCAACACTGAAAGAAGCTGTGCGCATGGGTTCTGAAATCTTCCATCACTTAGCAAAAGTACTTAAATCTAAAGGTATGAATACTGCAGTGGGTGATGAAGGTGGCTATGCACCTAACTTAGAATCAAACGCAGCAGCATTAGCAGCAATTAAAGAAGCTGTTGAGCAAGCAGGTTATGTATTAGGTAAAGACGTAACATTGGCGATGGACTGTGCGGCATCTGAATTCTTTAATGCAGAAACAGGTAACTATGAATTGAAAGGCGAAGGTAAAACCTTTACTTCACAAGAGTTTACCCACTATTTAGAAGAGTTGACTAAACAGTATCCTATCGTTTCTATCGAAGATGGCCTGAATGAATCTGACTGGGATGGTTTCGCATACCAAACTAAAGTTCTTGGTGACAAAATCCAACTGGTTGGTGATGACCTGTTTGTAACTAATACGAAGATCCTGAAAGAAGGTATCGATAAAGGTATCGCTAACTCAATCCTGATCAAATTCAACCAAATCGGTTCTTTAACCGAAACTTTGGCTGCGATTAAAATGGCGAAAGATGCAGGTTACACCGCTGTTATCTCTCACCGTTCAGGTGAAACTGAAGATGCGACTATTGCAGATTTAGCAGTAGGTACAGCAGCTGGCCAAATCAAAACTGGTTCTATGAGCCGTTCTGACCGTGTTGCTAAATATAACCAACTGATTCGTATTGAAGAAGCATTAGGTAAAAATGCACCATTCAATGGTCTGAAAGAAGTGAAAGGCCAAGCGTAATTTTAGTTCGCTAAATTAATTATCGGGGAAGCTAAGGCTTCCCTTTTTTATTTAATGAGTATAAGTAAAATACGAGGTCATATTGCTTTTATCATGTTTCCCATTGATTTTTCATTTGCATGAAAGCTCGATATACCTTTTTGTTAATACATAACATTTAAACCTCTTTAATTTTTAGCGCCTATCTTCAAAAATCACCTATTTGTTTTTATTGATATATAAATACTCTGCGTTATAGGTTTAATTCTAGTTTTTTATTCTTCGGTTTTTACGAATCAATAGGTGGTTTTTTTGGAATTGAAAGATAAAACAGTAAAATTGCACGGTATAGATCGCATTTTTGGATTATCCACATTTTAATCTCATTCGATTAACCCTATATTTCACTCCTTGTAAAAAAATATTAACAATAAAACTCGAAACTAAATTTGCTTCTGAGCTATGGAGTTTACATGGATGCTTCTGAATCTTTGACGCCGGCAGTAAGTCCAACACCGTCAAATAAACGTGGTTGGATTATCTTAGCTATTGATATCGTAATATTAATTTTACTTTTAAAGTATTTGCCTTTTGATGAAAAGGCAAATGCTGGCCTTGCAATGATGGTTTTCATCGGTGTGCTTTGGTTAACTGAAGCTATCCACGTGACAATCACCGCGTTGTGTATCCCTATCTTAGCCGTTGGGCTTGGGTTGATGAATACTGGCGATGCCTTAAAATCATTCGCTAACCCAATTATTTTTCTATTCTTCGGTGGTTTTGCATTAGCCACAGCCTTACACATTCAAGGTTTGGATAGACTCATTGCAAATCGCTTATTAATGGCAGCTCGCGGTCGGCTCTCTGTTGCTGTACTCCTCCTGTTTGGGGTAACGGCGGGTTTATCAATGTGGATCAGTAACACTGCAACCGCAGCAATGATGTTACCATTGGTATTAGGCATTTTATCTAATTTAGATGTACGCCATGAGCGTAATACGTTTGTATTTGTATTATTAGGTGTTGCGTATAGTGCAAGTATTGGCGGCTTAGGTACTATTGTGGGGAGCCCACCAAATGCGATAGCAGCCGCTGCTTTAGGGTTAGACTTTTTGTCATGGATGAAATATGGCATACCAATCATGGTGGTTTTATTGCCAATGATGTTTGTATTGATGTACATGATGTTACGACCAAATCTTAAACATCGTTTTGAAATCGAATTAGAGCATGTGCATTGGAATGGTAAACGTATCACGGCAATGGTGATTTTCCTGTTTGCGGTTGTATGTTGGATCACCAGTACATTTATTAGTGATGCGCTAGGTGGTGTAAAAGATTTAGACACCATTATTGCGATGATAGCGGCGATATTGATTGCTATTACTGGGGTTGCTAGTTGGTCACAGATCCAAAAAAATACGGAGTGGGGCGTATTAATGCTGTTTGGTGGGGGATTAACACTAAGCGCTATTTTGAGCTCATCAGGGGCAAGTAAAATCATGGCGGACTGGATGCAATTAACTTTTGGGGAAAGCCACTGGTTTGTCATTATTTTAGCTGTAACCACTTTTATCATTGTTTTAACGGAATTTACGAGTAATACAGCGAGTGCGGCATTATTAGTTCCTATTTTTGCGACAGTTGCTGAAGCATTAGGTATGCCAGTGATCGTATTAACTATGATCATTGGTATTGGAGCATCTTGTGCATTTATGTTACCAGTCGCAACCCCACCGAACGCGATAGTATTCGGTTCAGGTTATATTCGACAAATTGAAATGGTAAGGGTAGGAGCTGTATTAAATGTAGCTTGTATCATTGTAATTTCCCTATTTGCATGGTTCTTCTGGATGTAGTTTTTAAACTCGTATTACTTGTACTAACTAACGGCCTTCTTTTGAGGCCGTTTTACATTGTTGTACTGCTAGACTCAAGATTATTGAGCTGAATGGGCGACAAGTGCTTGTTGATTTTTCCCTATCTTAATCACGCCTTTATCTGAAAGCATAATTTCACTGTCCCCAAGTGTAGAGAGATTCATCGCGCTAATGAGTCCCTGTATATCAATTTTGTTTTGAGGACAAAGAAAACTGTCTTTGCATTGGTATTGATGGCTTTCAAGCGTGATGCTACGCCCCACTAGCTTTGTCTGTTCACTTAATTCCAAATGATTTCCTCGCAGATAAGGAATATCAGTCTTGAATTTTGAACTGTACTTAAGAGCCCCCTCACTGGGAGAAAGTGTTGCACTACCGGATGCGCTAATATAGTTTTGCATGGCAGAGTTAACATTGAGGGCATTTTGCAATTTTATCTGATCGGCAAATACATTCAGTTTCGATAATAGAATAGGGTTACTGTGTTGTTGGCTAATACTGATTAGACTACCCGGTTGGGTTGAAAATTTTAGTTGGTTATAGTCCTCCAGTTTTTTGGGCTCAAGTTGATTGTTTTTTTCTTTATTTTTGACGTATTGTCTCTCAAATTTACCTGCGATTAGCGATAGGCTATTGATATTATTAATAACACCTTCATTCCAAGAAATACCATTTGGGTTGGCGATGACAAGGTTTGCTCGCTGTCCCTTAACCCCTAATATACCCTGTAAATGGCTTTCTTCCGAGCCTGTCACTTCTGCAAATATCAGCTTTGCCGCTTTATTATTAAGATTACTATTGCTGTTGATGTCATTATTGAAAATTAGGCCATCCTCATTGGAAGATAAGCTTTCGAATGTATTGAATGAAATATGGTTTTTAAGTGGCGCCTCAATATTAATTAACTTTGCTTTATCAATATTGGGTTCGGTTGCTTGAGATGCGTAAGGCAAAAAAAAGTAAAGAAAAGAGATAGATGATATTACGATTGATTTCATATTGATGCTCCTTGCTATTAGATAATCTCCTCGTTGCTAATGAGTATAAAGGCTAATCCACGTTTCAAGGCAATCAAAAAATGAAATAGGGATATTAATAAAAGATATAAATACCTATTAAAAATAGAGCGTGCAGTTACGCTCTTTTCTAAATGATACACATTGCCCGATATTGATTCACTCCTACGATCAAACGATAGAAAAGGGTACATGGCTTTGCTGTTAGGCCTGCCGTCTTTATTTAAATTCAAATTTGGTGCTACCAGAATGATTAATTATTTAAAAACAGTCAGTTATAGTTAACTATTTAACACAATTACTATTAATCTTCTTATCTTTTTTGTTAATTGAAAACAGCCTTAATATCTTCAATTAGTCTATCTATTGTTTTCAAGATAAAATCCCAAATGTTATTGAAAATATTTCCTTTTTCGATATCTTCGGTGGAAATTAATTCTCTTGTTGCTATTTTTTTATCATCAACAAGAAACTCGGTATAGCCAACAATATCTCCTTTTTTAATAGGGGCTGAAATATAGCTATCGTTAAATACAGAATTAATTTTTATTTTATTTATATCTTTCTTTTTTATATCTATCGCTGTACCTTCAGGGTAAGTCACTTGCATTTCTGTTTTATTACCGTACCAAACTCGCACTGGTATGGTATTTGTAACATCTGGTTTATAAACAGTATAATTATCAAATCCCCAAGATAGTAATTTATCCGCCTCATTAAATCTTGTTGCGGATGAATCTGCGTCCAGTACAACAGCAATATATCTAATATGATTGTTGGTAGCTGATGAAATAATATGGTATTTATTATAAGATGTTGTTCCTGTTATTAACCCATCAACATCAAGTTTGCTTTGATATAAAAGTTTATTGCGATTATACTGCTTAATTCCATTATGTGAGAACGTAATCTCTTTATATAATAGGTAATCATTAGGCGAATCTTTAATTAATTGTTTAGCTAAATATGCCATATCAAAAGCAGAGGTGTATTGATTACTTGCATTTAATCCATGTACATTTTGAAAAAACGTATTGATCATTCCAATATCTTTAGCGGTTTTATTCATTAATTCAACAAAACCATCTTGACTACTAGCTATATATTTCGCTAGTGCAATTGCGGCATCATTAGCCGATTGGATTATTAATCCTTTTTTCAGAGAAGCCACATCAACCTGCTCATCGGCCTTAAGAAACATTAATGGCGAACCCTTTAAAATGGGGTTAGCATAAGCCCATGCTTCTTTATCTATGATAACGACATCATCATTTTTTATATAACCTAATGATGTTGATTTTGCAACCAAATATGAAGTCATTAATTTGACTAAACTTGCTGGCTCAATATGTTTTGCGCCTTCTTGTTCGGCTAATATTTCTCCTGTTTCATAAGACATTAACACCCAGCTACCAGCAGAAATTATTGGTTTTTCTTCATTAGCATAAAGTGTAGTGCTAGATATTAGGGCGATTACAGGGATGGCGATTATAGGGGGGATTATCTTTTTATTCATAGCGTTCAGTTTTTAATTAATAATGTGAAGATTGGTGATAGAGATATTTTTAAATTGCACTAGCTGACATTGTATCCGTTCCCCATCATGAAACATGATGAGATGAAACTGGTTGTTGTTTGTTTTATCAATGTAGGTATCTCCATTTAAAAATGGATATAGTCTATATTTCACTCCATTGATAATTTTTACTTGAGAACCCGGTGAAACATAAAATTCATTATTATTTTGCATCGTACTTATCCTGTAATTTGTATGAAAAATAACAACTTCCCCTTTATCCATACAATCCAGCGTTATTTCTGTCATGGCGTGGGATTCTCTACATGAGAAAAAAAACAAATAAGATATGAATAGTATAAATATCTTGTATTGATGCATTACCTATCTCTTTTTATTACTCAAAAATAATTATCTTATGATAACTGTATGTTTTTACTGTTTTATAGAAAATAAAATGAATCTATGTGTAAAAGTTGTTACTATGATGAACATATGGCTTAAACTCATCAATAGTAAATAGTGACTATCTGATATGAATAAAATTGATATCGAGACAATAGATTTAAATTTAATGAAAGTATTTGAAGCGCTATTTGAAGAAGGAAGTGCTACACGAGCCGCAATTAGACTAGGTTTAACTCAATCAGCGGTGAGTGCTTCACTGTCTAAGTTAAGAGTTATTTTTCTTGATCCTCTTTTTGAAAGGACGGGGCGGGGATTAAAACCTTCAGCGCGTGCTAATGAATTAGCGCCAATAATCGAAAATGCATTAAGCCAATGCCGTTTAGTAATGGCTTACGCTGCACCTAAGGATAATTTTGAAGGAAGAACGATAACAATTGGATTATCAGATGATTATGAAATTTCAATTGGCAAGCAATTACTTGATGCAATTAATCATGCATTACCAGGAATTCATGTTATTTATCGACAAACACACTCGCGCATTGTACAAGACATGCTCTTACGGCATCAAATCGATTTAGCCATTACAGCAGGTGGTATAGCTTCTCATCTCATAAAAACACATCGTTTAGGAAAAGGTAATTATCTATGTATTACAGATAAAAGAAATCCAGTACCTCAAAGTATTGAGCAATATGCTGATTCCCCTCATTTATTAGTTTCGTCTGGAGGGTTTGTAGGGGTGGTTGATGAGGCACTAAAGCCATTAGGACTAAAGCGAAAGATAAAGATTTCTACGACTCATTTTTCTGCGGTGCCATTTTTGCTATCAGGAAATTATTTATTAACAACAATCCCATCACATGCGGCACTAGCTATTGCTAATTTAACAGGGATGGTCGTATTTGAACCACCAGTTAATATGCCTTGTTATGAATTGATGATAGGTAATCGTATTGGTGGAAAACATGATGATGTTATCGATAAAATTAAACAACTGATCATGGAAACATGTTCTACCTCTGAATATCTAACGCTAACAATATAATAATATTGCTGCTGATGCCTGTGTGCTGCTGTATAGCATCATTGAGACAGCAAAAGGTCACGCCTTCGCTGTAACTCCTTACACTGAAACTAGAACGCCCCGTAGGGTCATGGATCGCTTATAAACCATGTAGCTATCAATTATGCTGATGTGAGTATTAACTTGCTGTTCAATCAGTGAAGATGCGTGATTTCCTGCCGCGCCTATTACAATCTTGCACCTCTGTACCATGCACCGAATTTATCTTCTGCCTCTTCCTAACCAGTAACAAAAAAGCTTCCTGCATCCGTGCCGTCAAGTCGATTCTGGGCAAACCAAAGTTAGTCACCAGAATAGAGGTGACACAATTTAAACAAAAAAAAGAGCCACATAGCGGCTCTTTTCTAATCAATCCAGCAATTAATGTGCTGCCGGTGGGTTATTGTGCTCAATGTCCTCTGATTTCTTCGAGAAGCGGCGACGTATCACCACGAAGAACACTGGAACGAAGAAGATAGCCAATGATGTTGCTGCGAACATACCACCTAGAACACCGGTACCAACGGAGTTCTGAGACGCGGAACCCGCACCATTACTAAACACCAATGGGATAACCCCAAGCATAAATGCCAGTGATGTCATCAAGATTGGTCTTAGACGCATTTTAACTGCATCAAGCGTTGCTTCGACTAATCCTTTACCTTCTTTTTCCATCAAGTCTTTGGCGAATTCAACAATTAAGATTGCGTTTTTCGCCGAGAGCCCGATAGTGGTTAACAGTCCAACTTTAAAGTAAACGTCATTATCTAAACCACGAAGTGAGGTGAAGATTAATGCACCGATAATACCGAGTGGAACGACTAACATTACAGAGAATGGTACTGACCAGCTTTCATAAAGAGCCGCCAGACACAAGAAGACCACTATCAATGAAATCGCATATAACGCAGGTGCTTGGTTGCCTGCTAAACGTTCTTGATAGGACATACCTGTCCACTCATAGCTAATACCTTTAGGCAGGTTTTCTGTGGTCAGTTGTTCCATCAACAACATTGCATCACCCGTACTTTTTCCAGGTGCTGCTTGACCTTGAATGTTCATCGATGGAACACCGTTATAACGCTCTAAACGTGGTGAACCAAACTTCCAAGGGTCTTTTGAGTCGTCTATAAATGCAGAGAACGGAACCATTTTGCCTTGGTTGTTGCGAACATACAGGTTACTGATATCTGATGGTAACATACGGCTTTCAGCGTCACCTTGGACGTAAACTTTCTTCACACGACCGCGGTCGATAAAGTCATTTACGTAAGCGCCACCAAACACCGAGCTCAAGGTTGCGTTGATATCACTGATAGCCACACCTTGTGCTTGTGCTTTTTGTTGGTCAATATAAATACGATATTGAGAGGTATCATCCTGACCATTTGGGCGAACACTTTGTAGCATTTCTGGGTGTTGAGCAGCTAATCCAAGCAACTGGTTACGGGCTTGCATCAATTGCTCATGCCCTAAGTTAGCTTTATCAACTAACTCAAAGTCAAACCCGTCAGCAGTTCCTAACTCAACAATTGCAGGTAGGTTAAACGCATAAATTAAAGCTTCCTGTTTTTGTGACAGGGCGATATTAGCGCGTTGTACAATCGCATCAACGTGGTTTTCATCGCCTTTACGTTCACTCCAATTCTTCAGAACGATAAAGGCGAGCCCCATGTTCTGGCCTTGACCCGCGAAGCTAAAGCCGCCAACGGTAAAGACAGACTCAACGTTGTCTTTTTCTTTGGTATGGTAGTAGTCATTGACTTCATCCAGCACCGCTTGTGTTTGTTCTTGTGTAGACCCTGGTGGTAATTGGATCATTGACAAGAATACACCTTGGTCTTCCGCGGGTAAGAATGAAGATGGCAAGCGTACGAACATCAGTGCCATGCCTGCCACTAACAGTAAGTAAATAACTAAGTAACGGCCAGTACCGTTAAGCATACGACTTACACTGTCAGTATAGTGGTGAGCCTGTTTTTCAAACGTTTTGTTAAACCATCCGAAGAAACCTGTTTTGCTGCCATGATCACCTTTTTCAATTGGTTTTAACATGGTGGCACACAGTGCTGGTGTTAGGATCATTGCAACCAGTACTGACAATATCATGGATGATACAATCGTAATTGAGAACTGACGGTAAATAGCCCCTGTAGAACCACCGAAGAAGGCCATAGGAATAAATACCGCAGACAATACCATTGCAATACCGACTAATGCCCCTTGGATTTGACCCATTGATTTTTTGGTCGCTTCTTTTGGTGACAAGCCTTCCTCTTGCATAACACGCTCAACGTTCTCAACGACAACGATGGCGTCATCGACGAGAAGCCCGATGGCGAGTACCATTGCAAACATCGTCAAGGTGTTTATCGAGTAACCAAACGCGGACAAGATAGCAAAAGTACCCAGCAAGACAACAGGAACTGCAATTGTCGGTATTAATGTTGCGCGAATGTTTTGTAGGAACAAATACATAACCACAACAACCAGCATGATTGCTTCAACTAACGTTTTAACCACTTCGTTAATCGAAATTTTAACGAATGGGGTTGTATCGTACGGATAAACAATCTCTAAGCCTTGAGGGAAGAAGGGCTTCATTTCCTCAAGTGCGGCACGGACGTTATTAGAGGTATCTAATGCGTTTGCACCGGTTGCCAGTTTAATACCAATACCCGCAGCAGGTTTACCGTTAAAGCGAGCGATTGTACTGTAGTTTTCTGCACCGAGTTGAACGTCAGCAACATCTTTTATACGTACTTGTGAACCATCTTGATTCACTCGCAGTAAAATATTACTAAATTCATCGACATTGTTTAAACGTGTCTGTGCAATGATAGATACGTTCAAACGCTGGTTCGCAATTGAAGGCGCTCCACCGAGTTGTCCTGCCGCTACTTGGTTGTTTTGTACCTTGATAGCATTAACGACATCGGTTGTCGTCATATTGTACTTAACAAGTTGCTCTGGTTTTAACCAGATACGCATTGCATATTGCGTACCAAATAGTTGGGTTTCACCAACACCGTTAACTCGGCTAAGTGGGTCTTTAATGTTTGACCCTACGTAGTCGGCAATATCATATTGCCCCATTGAGCCATCGTTTGACACGAAACCGGCAACCATCAAGAACGAACTGGTTGATTTATCAACACTGATACCTTGCTGCTGAACTTCTTGGGGCAGCAATGGCATTGCCAGTTGCAATTTGTTTTGCACCTGTACCTGCGCGATATCACCATCAGTTCCCGCTTCAAACGTCAGCGTAATATTAGCAGAACCTGATGAATCACTGCTCGATGACATATATACCAAGTTATCGATACCGTTCATATTCTGTTCGATAACCTGAGTTACTGTATTTTGTACCGTCTCAGCATCCGCACCCGGATAGTTTGCTGAAATAGAAACCGCTGGTGGTGCGATGGTCGGGTACTGTGAAACAGGTAACTGGATAATTGCCAACAGACCAGCAAGCATGGTGATAATTGCAATTACCCACGCAAAAATTGGTCTTTCTATAAAAAACTTAGGCATTAATCAACCGCTCCCTTATTTAGACTTTTCTTCAGGTTTAGCCTGATTGTCTATGGATTGCGTTTCTAAGTTAGCTTCCTTAGGATTAACAACAATTCCTGGTTTGATTTTTTGTAAGCCGATGACAATAACGCGGTCACCCGCTTGTAAGCCATCTGTGATCAACCATTTGTTGCCAACAGCTTGTCCTGCTTTAACCTTTCTGACTTCAACTTTATTCTCAGCGCCAACAACCATGACTTGAGAGGTTCCTTGAGCAGTACGAGATAATCCTTGTTGCGGAACTAGAATCGCTTTATCAATAACGCCATCTTCTAAAATTGCACGAACAAACATTCCTGGTAATAATTCTTTGTTCGGGTTAGGGAACACAGCTCTCATTGTGATAGAACCTGTTGTTTCATCAACAGTCACATCAGAGAACTCAAGAACGCCTTTTTGTGCATACTCTTGGCCATTATTACTCACAAGACTTACTGGTGCTTGACCTGATTCTCGTTGTATAGCGCCTTTCGCTATCTCATTTTTTAGGCGCAAAAAATCATCACTTGATTGAGTAACGTCTACATAGATAGGGTCTAGTTGCTGAACACGCATTAGCTCAGTTGCTTGACCCGATGAAACTAATGCCCCTTCTGTGACATTTGATTTACCAGTACGGCCACTGATTGGTGCAGTTACTTTGGTATAGTTCAGATTAATGCGTGCAGTTTCAACTGCGGCTTCTGCCGCTTTAACCGCAGCTAAAGCTTGAGCATAGGTTGATGTCGCTTGGTCATATTCCTGACGACTAATGTAGTTAGTACCTAATAATGGTTTATAACGTTTGACTGTCAATCCCGCAAGATTTGCATTCGCTTGTGCTTTTGCTAATTCCGCTTTTGCGCTGTCATAGGTTGCTTGGAATGGCGCAGGGTCAATTTGGTACAAAGATGTACCGGCTTCAACGTCACTGCCTTCTTTATAGTTGCGTTTCAATATGATACCGCTAACTTGAGGGCGAACCTCAGCAACACGAAATGCGGATGTACGACCTGGTAACTCGGTTTTGAGAGTCAGAGGTTCGGCTTTAAGCGTAACAATTCCTACTTCAGGCGCCGGGCGTTCTCCGCCACCTTGTTGTTCATCGTTACAACCAGATAAAGCCAAGCCACCTGAAAGAACCAACAGAGCCAGAGGTAACACCCCTCTGTTTTTTCGCATAAGTTAACCTCAATTAATCAATATGAGTTCAAAACAAAAATAAGAAAAATGGTAAACAATATGATTTATCACTGTGCTATAGTACAAACATACGCGAATGTATGTAAATCAGCTTTCGATCGAAACGGGTCACAATGGCACGAAAAACTAAACAACAGGCTGAAGAAACCCGACAGGAAATATTAGATGCAGCCATCAAAACATTTTCTGAGCGAGGCGTTTCAGCCACATCACTAGCCGATATTGCAAAAGCAGCGGGTGTTACCCGGGGTGCAATATATTGGCATTTCAAAAATAAAGTTGATCTTTTTTATCAAGCTTGTGAATTTGGAGATAACCAAATTATACAAGCTGAAGAATATTATCGTTCTAAATATACCAATGATCCACTTTCAATACTAAGAGAATTATTAGTTTTTATTTTGACCGATTTTATTGAAAGTCCCAAAAATCGAGCTTTGATGGAAATTTTCTTTTTGAAGTGTGAATTAGTGGGCGAAATGGCAGAGTTAGTGGACTTTAAACGGGCAAATTACGTTGCTAGTCAATGTCGGATTGTTGATAATTTGAGTGATTGTATTGATGCGGGGCAACTCCCCGATGATTTAGACGTTGAATGTGCGGCAATTATGATCCGTTCTTTGATGTCAGGCTTATTAGAAAATTGGCTGATACAGACAGATAATTTTAATATAAATCAACATACAATCACATTAGTTGATACACTGTTAGAGACTTTAAAGAGCAACCCCGCAATACGGCTTAAACCAGTCCAAACAAAATAATTGGAGTATAAGATGGCATCTATCCTCATTATTGCCAATGGCGCACCTTATGGCAGTGAAACCCTGTTTAATTCATTGCGCTTGGCAATTACCTTAAAAGACCAAGACCCTCAGCTTGATTTAAAAATTTTCTTGATGTCAGATGCGGTTGCCGCGGGTTTAGCCGCCCAAAAACCTAAAGAGGGTTATAATCTCCAGCAGATGTTGGAAATTCTAACAGCACAAAACGTGCCTGTTAAATTATGTAAAACCTGTACTGATGCTCGTGGTATTAGTGAATTAGCGCTTGCAGATGGTGTCGAGGTAGGGACGCTGGTTGAGTTAGCGAGTTGGACACTAAGCGTAGATAAAGTTTTAACATTCTAATTCACGATATGTATTGTGTTGTTTCAAGTGGAGTGCTGGTGATAAATGGCCAGCACTTTGTTTAATTAAACAAAGTATGAAAGATATATAGGATGTTGCTATGGTGAAACGACAACGGAGATGGCAATATTTAATCAGTGCAATATTGTTTTTATGTATCGTCTTATACTCATACTCTGCCACTGCATTAACCTCTAATAGCTTACCCAGTAAAAATGACATAAAAACTGCGCTTAATGCCTTAAATAAAAAAAGTGCACTGAGTGAAGACGAAAAGCTGATTCTTGCTGATTTACAAAAAACCTCAGATTTTTTTAATGAATTAGATAAATTAGAACAACGATTAGATGAACTGCAAAAAAAACTCAATAGCTCAAATGAAGAATCAAAGTTGGCAGTTCAAGGTTTACAGAGAATAAAAAATGAAAATGAGCAACAAACGGCTAATTTTACGCAAAAAATTCAAAACAGTAATCTGGCACAATTAGAAGCACTGCAAACCTCTTATTTAGACGAGCTGCAATCAGAGCAAAATGACCTCGCTACTTATAGTAGTCAACTAATAGGGTTACAGACCCAACCAGAACGTGCTCAAGCGATGATGTTAGAAAATGCTAAGCGGCTTCAAGACATCCGTAATGAGTTAAATAGCACACTAAATGATGCAGTGAGCTTACGGCCTACTCAAATTAATATGTTGCAGGTAGAGCAGTATTTGCTGCAACAACAAAATGAATATCAAAAGCGGATTTTGCAGGCGAATACTCAATTGCAAGATGTATTGCAAAAGCAGCGAGATTATACGGCTGCGTATATTGAACAACTCGAAGTTCATATTCAACAGATTCAAGCTACCATTAGCCACCGACGCCTTAAAGATTCTCAATCAACAGTACGTGAAGCATTGAGCTCTTCTGGAACGAATATTAATGTTCAACAAAACCCGATTATTCAAAAAGAAATCTCGATTAATAATGCACTCAGTGATCGACTTATCATGGTCACTGAAGACAGCAATAAATTAGTGCAAAATGGTATACGGGTAAAAACTTGGTTAGAAAGAGCAACGCAGTCAGAACGCAATCTAAAAGAACAAATCAACGTATTACGTGGTAGCTTGCTGTTATCTCGCATTTTATTTCAACAACAGATTGATTTGCCATCGGACATTTTAACTAAAAATCTACCAACAACAATTGCTGATTTAAGACTCGAACAATTTGATATTAATCAGCAACGTGATGAGTTATACCAACCGAATGATTATATTACTAAGTTAGAGCAACAATTAGAGGTTAAAACGGGGGGAGAACAAGAAGCTGCAACCTTGTTATCCGCAGAGGATAAAGCGGTATTAATCAAGTTACTGGAAGCGCGCCGAGGATTACTTGATGAGTTAAATCAGCAACTTGGTGGCCAAATATCACAGGCGATTAATCTACAGCTAGATCAAAACCAACTGTTGAGTGTGGTGAGTTCTCTTGAAAGCACATTGGCACAGCAAATATTTTGGGTGAACAGCAACAAAACAATTGATATAGAGTGGGTTAAAACCTTTCCTGAAGCCGCGGCTGCGCAATTTAATAATTTTGATTTTAGCTTATCGAGCCGCAGTATTAAAAAAGGGACTAGCAATTCTTTAATCGTAGTTATCCCACTCGTTTTAGTGGCCTTCATCTTTATTTGGTTCAATAGAAAGGTAGCTCAACGTCTGCAAGATATTGACCTACGCCTTTCAAGTTTGCGCAGTGACAGTGTTTTAAGTACCCCTTTTGCTTTGCTACTGACATTAATACAAACCTTGCCTATTTCATTATTTTTATTAGCTGTGGGCTATTGGTTTTTAAAAACGGGTAACACCCAAGGGACTTTCTTTTGGCACTTTTGTCAGCAGTTAGCCATTTTTTGGGTGTTATTTGAGTTAACGTACCGGGTGCTTAAACCCCAAGGTATCGCACAAAAACACTTCGGCATTGAAAAAGAAAAAATAACGTTAGCTCGGCGCGGAATGTTTAGGCTGTCGATCCCTCTATTACCACTTATTTTCTTTTCGACTTATGGGGTGAATAATCCATTAAAAGTGTCGGAGGATGTGATTGGCCAGTTAGTGGTGTTAGTTTCTCTGGTGCTATTGTGTATTTTTACCACGCCATTTTGTAAACAAGTCTGGCAAGAAAGAGGAAGTCATTTAACGCGCAGTATCGTTGTAACATTACTGACATTTTCCCCTTTGATTTTAGTTGGTTTGATGATGGCTGGCTATTACTACACCACATTACGTTTGGCGAACCGTTGGATTGACAGCTTATATTTGCTGTTACTGTGGTATATCACCTATAACGCCTGCTTGAGAGGGCTTACATTGGTGGCGCGTAAATTGGCTTACCAACGCGCTATTGAGCGCCGAGCGATGTCAAAGCAAGAAGAAGCAGAAAATGAGCCAATCAAAGAACCACCAATGACTATTGAGCTTATCAGTCAGCAGTCGCTGCGCTTAACTACGATGGTATTGTTTATTATTTTTGCACTGGCATTTTATGCAATTTGGTCTGATTTTATTACCATTTTCTCTTTCTTAGATAGTGTCAATTTGTGGAGTTATACGACGACCTCTGCGGAAGGTGGCAATATCTTGCAATACGTAACGCTGGCTAATCTAATCTTAGCGTTGGTGGTTATCGTGGTGTCGTGGGTCATGACGCGAAACTTACCAGGATTACTTGAAGTGTTGGTCTTATCTCGCTTGAAGCTACGTCAAGGTTCTACTTATGCCATTACGACTATTTTAACCTACATTATTGTTGGTATTGGGGCGATCGCTTCATTAGGTATGATTGGTGTCACGTGGAGCAAGCTGCAATGGTTAGCTGCTGCGTTAACCGTTGGACTAGGGTTTGGTTTACAAGAGATCTTTGCTAACTTTGTTTCAGGGATTATTTTACTGTTTGAAAGACCTATTCGTATCGGGGATACGGTCACTATTGGAACCTACTCAGGGACAGTCAGTAAGATCCGCATTCGTGCGACAACCATCGTCGATTTTGATCGCAAAGAAGTGATCATCCCGAATAAAGCCTTCGTGACTGAACGGTTGATCAACTGGTCGCTTTCAGACACCGTTACACGGGTAACGATCGCAATTGGAGTGGCTTACGGCTCAGATCTGGATAAAGTGAAGCGCGTCTTACTCTCTGCTGCAACCAATAACAGCAAAGTCATGACAGAGCCCGCGCCGAATGTTTATTTTACCAGTTTTGGAGCGAGTACGTTGGATCATGAGCTGCGTTTCTATGTACGCCAAATTGGCGATCGTGGTGTGACGAGTGATGAAGTGAATCGTGCGATAGACAAGCTGTGCCGAGAAAATGATATTGATATTGCATTCAATCAATTAGAGGTTCATTTGCATAATAGCAAAGGGGATGAGGTGCAAGAAATTAAACGCGTTCCTAAAGATGGCGATGATAACTTATCAAGTTAGTTAAATTTCTTTTGTGCAGGGAGTTTTTGCTGCCTGCATTTGTTTAGAAATATAATCATTTCTAACAATATCAAGAGCTTTTAGTACTATATCTATTTCTACGTCTGAAGTTTCGAGTAGATAAATCAAGTCTACGGCAAGTTGAGTTTCTAATGGCGCATCTTTAAGTGAAGACATGGCAATTCCTTATGTCATTAATCAAAATATTGGTTTTCTTGGTGCTCAATCGCCTTTTCGATTCGTAAAAGTGCTTGTCGGCAACGATATAAACGCCCAGCAAGAACCGCAAGTTCTTTTTGGCATTGGTGCTGTAAACGGTTATCTGTCAAACCACTTAAATGAAGCTCTTTTTCGCTAACCATAGCTTGCAAGCGGCGTTCGTAGTCTTGATGTTGTGATAAACGTTCATATAAATCAACCTGTTCCTTCTTCTTGGTAAATGCAGATTCTTTTTCCCGCAAGGATTGTGTAGATATTTCGCGAGAAATTGCCTGCATTTGATGCACTATCTTTTGCGTGAGAAAATTGACTTGCTCAGTGTGGTTTAGAGTCACACTATGACAAAGCTGTTTGTATAAGATATTGAGCTCGTTTTGGCAATCTCCAAGGCGTGTCGATTTATGACTAAATAGCTGCATGTCAAAGCGAGAATGCGAAAATTCAAGGTCTTTTATTGGCCTGACTCGAGTATCTAATTCATCAATCTGCTTTTTTAGCGCATCCAAAAGCGTGGAGATTTTCATTTTTTATTCTCAATAAAGGTAAAAAACAGCGGAATATTGATATTCAGCAACAAAACTGACTGCAAATTGTCGGCTTCTTATTGCATTTTTGTGGTACTTTACATAGATTCTACACTTTCGTGTTTACTATATTGGCTTTTATTATGACTGCTAAAGAGCAACAACTGCAATTGATTAAAGAAAGTATCGCATCTATTCAAGATTATCCAATCGAAGGTGTGATCTTCCGTGACATTACGACTTTATTAAATAACCCTGCTGCGTATCGAGCAACCATTGATATGTTAGTAGAGCACTATCAAAATAAAGGCGTCACTAAAATTGTAGGGACAGAGGCACGTGGTTTTCTATTCGGCGCGCCAGTTGCATTACGTTTAGACGTAGGTTTTGTTCCTGTCCGTAAAAAAGGAAAATTACCGCGTGAAGTGTTAAGTATGACCTATGATCTTGAATATGGCACTGACACGCTTGAGATCCACAAAGACAGTATTGCACCTGAAGATAATGTATTAGTTGTGGATGATCTTTTGGCGACGGGGGGCACAGTAGAAGCGACCGTTAAAATGATCAAACAGCTTGGTGCAAATGTGGTTGAAGCGGCATTTATCATTAGCTTGCCTGATCTGGGGGGTGTTGAACGCTTGCAAAAAGAAGGTGTGACTTCTTATAGTCTCGTTGAATTCCCTGGTCACTAATCGTTATTTTCCCTCTATTTCTATCACAGTCTCGCCCTAGGGGTTGAGGCTGTGGTAGCATGTACTACGATTATATTTATTCACGTGTCATGTTAAATTACTGTGGGAACCATGAGCTATCAGGTACTTGCCCGTAAGTGGCGACCTCAAAAATTCTCAGACGTTGTTGGTCAACAACATGTCTTGACTGCACTTGCTAATGGGCTAGAACATCAGCGGCTCCATCATGCCTATCTTTTTTCTGGCACTCGAGGTGTTGGAAAAACGACGATAGCCCGCCTTTTTGCCAAAGGTCTCAATTGTGAAAAAGGGGTCACTGCATCCCCTTGTGGTCAATGTACTAATTGTCTTGAAATTGAACAAGGCCGATTTGTCGATTTGATTGAAATCGATGCGGCTTCACGCACAAAGGTCGAAGACACGCGTGAACTATTGGATAACGTCCAATATGCGCCTGCACGTGGTCGCTTCAAAGTCTATCTGATTGACGAAGTTCACATGCTTTCTCGTCATAGCTTTAATGCGCTATTGAAGACTCTTGAAGAACCCCCAGAGCATGTCAAGTTTCTATTGGCGACGACAGATCCACAAAAGCTCCCCGTAACCATTTTGTCCCGTTGTTTGCAGTTCCATCTCAAAGCGTTAGATGTCACGCAAATTAGTGAGCAACTTGAGCTTATACTCAATGCGGAAAATATTGAACATGACCTGCGTGCTCGCCAGTTAATCGCAAGAGCTGCGGATGGGAGCTTACGTGATGCGCTGAGCTTAACCGACCAAGCTATTGCTATGGGGCAAGGTAAGGTTACTGCGGATATTGTCAGTCAGATGCTTGGCACGCTAGATGATGAGCAGCCATTAGCGATCATCGAAGCCTTGGTACGGGCTGACAGCATTGCGGTAATGTCACAGGTTGAGCAGGCTGCAAGTCGGGGGGCTGATTGGGAAAATTTACTGGTCGAAATCTTATCGCAATTACACCGTATTGCGATGATCCAACTGCTTCCTGCGGAACAAGAAACTGACCCTTCATCAATAGAAGGCCGTTTACGTCAGGTCGCTAGAGTAATTTCGCCTGCTGACCTACAGCTATTTTACCAGACCTTGCTGGTGGGGAGAAAAGAGTTACCCTATGCTCCTGAACGGCGCATGGGCGTTGAAATGGCGCTATTACGTGCGCTCGCTTTTCACCCTAAAAGTGTGATTGAAGAAATTGAAGCTCCGCCTCGAGTGATTACGCAACCGGTAACGCAAAGCATGCCACAAAGGGGCGCTGCGCCGCAGACACGAACAGAAAATTTGCCTGAAAATAGCCCTACCTTGCAATTATTAAAGGCAAGGCAGGCACTACAATCACCTCAAAATGAGGAGCCAAGCCCAAAAAAGGCTAAACCGGTGATGCCTGAAAGGGCTAAGCCGGCGGCATCAGCACTTGAAAGGCTGGCCGCCGTGACCAGCAAACATCAACAAAATGTGGAAAATAAAGCTGCTCAGGCAGCAAAACCACAAAAACCAAAGCAGTACCAATGGAAGCCTCAAAATGAAGGGGCTATTGCACCGAAAGATGCAGTGACAACGCCGAGTGAGATAAAAGAGGCGTTGGAATATGAAAAAACACCCGAATTAGCGGTGAAAATTATTGAGGAAGGGCGGGCTCGTGACAGTTGGTCTGGGAAAATAGCGAAATTAAATATTCCTAAACTGGTTGAACAATTAGCTTTGAATTCATATATAGAAGAATTAAGTGAGTCGCAAATTGTTTTACATTTACGGCCAGCTCAGAAACACCTTGATAAACCATCAGCTCATAAGTCTCTAGAGGAGGCGCTGAGCGAGCTATATGGTCGTCCTGTTGAACTGAAAATCGTTCATGATGATAATAGCGCGGTGAAGACCCCGCTAGAATGGCGACAGGCGATTTATGAAGAGAAACTGGCACAAGCACGTCAGTCTATTATTGCGGATAAGACGATTCAAAAACTGCGCTCAATGTTTGATGCTCAGCTTGATGAAGAGAGTATTCGCCCCGTTTAACGCTACAGTCTCATTGTTAAGCTGTAGCCTCAGTTGTGAGAGATAATTATGTTTGGTAAAGGTGGATTGGGTAACCTGATGAAACAGGCCCAGCAAATGCAAGATAAAATGCAAAAGGTTCAGGAAGAAATCGCTCAACTAGAAGCTACAGGTGAATCTGGAGCTGGCTTAGTTAAAGTGACTATCAATGGCTCACACAACTGCCGTCGTGTTGAAATTGACCCAAGTTTGCTCGAAGACGACAAAGAAATGTTAGAAGACCTAATTGCGGCTGCATTTAATGACGCTGCGCGTCGTATCGAGGAAACTCAAAAAGAAAAAATGGCGAGTGTTTCAAGTGGCATGCAGTTACCACCAGGCTTTAAGATGCCATTTTAATGCAAACCAGTCCGCTTCTTGAATCATTGATGGAAGCGCTGCGCTGTCTTCCAGGGGTTGGCCCCAAGTCAGCGCAGCGAATGGCTTTTCATCTTTTACAGCGTGATCGTAGTGGTGGAATGCGTTTAGCGCAATCACTTACTCGAGCTATGTCTGAAATTGGTCATTGTCGTGATTGTCGAACATTTACCGAGCAAGATGTTTGCAATATCTGTGATAACCCTCGTCGCCAACAAAATGGTTTAATTTGTGTGGTGGAAAGTCCCGCCGATATTTACGCAATTGAACAAACGGGGCAATTTTCAGGGCGTTACTTTGTATTGATGGGGCATTTATCGCCGCTTGATGGGATTGGGCCAATGGATATTGGTCTAGATAGACTGGAAGCGCGTTTGGCGTCAGAGGCTATCACTGAGGTGATCTTAGCGACTAATCCAACGGTGGAAGGTGAAGCGACAGCAAACTATATTGGGGAGATGTGTGTGCAGCACGGTATAGTGGCAAGTCGAATTGCGCATGGTGTTCCTGTTGGTGGGGAGTTGGAATTAGTCGACAGTACGACGCTGTCTCATTCGCTCTCCGGTCGATCTCGATTGTAATATCCTCGTCATATTTCAAATTGTAGCGTTGTTGTCTTCATGCGTTAACCCTAGTCACATACGGGTGTATGCTCCTAGGGATTAACGCATTTGCTGCCTAGCTACAGCACAAATTATTTAGAGGATATGATTGGAGAGGGTAAAAAATCTTTCCTCCGTTTTCTTTAAAATAATTCATATTGTTATTATTTTCTTTTTAATCATTGGCTTTTGAGTTTGATTTGCTAAATTTTAATCCCTTTCGCTTGAATTTCTGTTTTTTGCCCCCAATTAATCTGCATCGATAAGTCAAACCTATCCAATTAGATTGATGATATAGAGGCGATTAATGAGTATGAAAGGACAGGAAACCCGTGGTTTCCAATCAGAAGTTAAACAACTCCTCCAGTTAATGATCCACTCCCTTTATTCCAATAAAGAGATTTTTTTACGTGAATTGATCTCTAACGCATCAGATGCGGCGGATAAACTGCGTTTTCGTGCCTTATCTAAACCTGAACTGTATGAAAATGATGGTGAGTTACGCGTTCGTATTAGCGCAGATAAAGACCAAGGAACATTAACGATCAGCGATAACGGTATCGGTATGAGCCGTGATGAAGTAATTGATAACTTAGGGACTATCGCGAAATCGGGTACAAAAGCATTCCTCGAATCATTAGGTAGTGACCAAGCAAAAGATAGCCAAATGATTGGCCAGTTTGGTGTGGGCTTTTATTCAGCCTTCATTGTTGCAGATAAAGTGACTGTTCGTAGTCGTGCCGCGGGCGCGCCAGCGGAAGACGGCGTGTTCTGGGAATCTGCCGGTGAAGGTGAATATACCATTGCTGATATCGAAAAAGCAGAGCGTGGTACTGAAATCACACTGCATTTGCGTGATGATGAAAAAGAATTTTTAGATAACTGGCGTCTGCGTTCAGTGATCAGTAAGTACTCAGACCACATTGCATTACCGGTTGAAATCGAAGATAAGAATGAAGAAGATGGTACAGTAACGTGGGAAAAAATTAACCAAGCTAAAGCGTTATGGACTCGCAGCAAATCTGAAATCTCTGATGAAGAGTATGTTGAATTTTATAAACATATTTCTCATGATTATGCCGACCCGCTGACTTGGTCACACAACCGTGTTGAAGGTAAACAAGAGTATACCAGCTTATTGTATGTACCTTCCCAAGCGCCATTTGATTTATGGAATCGTGACCAGCAACATGGTCTGAAATTATATGTTCAGCGTGTATTCATTATGGATGATGCAGAACAGTTTATGCCAAACTATCTGCGTTTCATTCGTGGTGTGTTAGATTCTAATGACTTACCACTGAACGTTTCTCGTGAAATTCTACAAGATAGCGCCTTAACTCGTAGCTTACGCAGCGCGTTAACTAAACGTGTTCTACAGATGCTTGAGAAACTGGCAAAATCAGATGCAGATAAATATCAAACCTTCTGGCAGCAATTCGGTTTAGTGATGAAAGAAGGCCCAGCAGAGGACATGGCAAATGGTGAAATTATTGCTAAGCTTCTGCGTTTTGCAACCACCCAGACAGACAGCAGTGTACAAAATGTTTCTTTAGAAGAGTATGTCGGTCGTATGGTTGAAGGCCAAGATAAGATCTACTACATCACCGCTGATAGCTATGCGGCGGCTAAAGGTAGCCCACATCTTGAATTGTTCCGTAAAAAAGGTATTGAAGTTTTACTGTTATCCGACCGTATAGACGAATGGATGATGAATTATTTGTCTGAATTTGATGGCAAACAATTCCAATCAGTGAGTAAAGCAGATGACTCATTGGACAAACTAGCGGATGAAAACAAAGCCGAGCAAGAAGAAGCAGATAAGCAATTAGAGCCGTTTGTTGAGCGAGTCAAATCATTCCTTGGTGAGCGAGTCAAAGACGTTAAGCTGACCCATCGTTTAACGGATACCCCTGCGATTGTGACCACTAATGCGGATGAAATGAGTACTCAGATGGCGAAACTGTTTGCAGCAGCAGGGCAAGCCGCGCCAGAAGTAAAATATAACTTTGAATTAAATCCAACGCACCCATTGGTGAAAAAAGCATCAGAAGTGTCAGATGAGTCTGTCTTTGCAGACTGGGTAGATGTTCTGTTGGATCAAGCTTTATTGGCCGAACGAGGCACATTGGAAGATCCAAACCTATTTATACGTAAAATCAATGAATTACTTTTAAAGTAATTTGATTTTGTATTTTCGTTTTTGAACATAAACCATGCTTTTGCTTGTGCTTTAGCGTGGTTTTTTTCTTTTGCGAAAAAAGATAAATGCGAAATCGTTTACGTGTGTTCTTGAGTAAAGCGCCATGCTAATGGTATGGTAGCTTGTTTTCTTTTCAAATTATAAAAATCTAAATAGCAAGGGGTTTACGCAATGCGTATCATTCTGCTTGGCGCTCCAGGCGCTGGTAAGGGCACTCAAGCTCAATTTATTATGGAGAAGTTTGGGATACCGCAAATTTCAACAGGTGACATGTTACGTGCAGCTGTTAAGTCAGGGAGCGAACTTGGCTTACAAGCTAAGGAGCTGATGGATAACGGCAAATTAGTCACTGACGAATTAGTTATCGCATTAGTAAAAGAGCGTATCAAACAAGATGATTGCCGTAACGGGTTCTTGTTGGATGGGTTCCCTCGTACAATCCCACAAGCGGATGCAATGAAAGAAGCGGGCATTACTGTTGATAATGTACTTGAGTTCGATGTACCAGACGAAATCATCGTTGAACGTATTATCGGTCGCCGTGTACATGCACCATCTGGCCGCGTTTACCACATCGCTTTTAACCCACCGAAGGTTGAAGGTAAAGACGACGTTACAGGTGAAGAATTAACCATCCGTAAAGATGACCAAGAAGACACCGTGCGTAAACGTCTAGTTGAATACCATGCATTAACTGCACCTTTAATTGCTTATTACCAAAATGAAGCAAAAGCAGGAAATACGAAATACTTTAAATTAGATGGTACTCGTAAAGTGGCTGAAGTTAGCGCTGAATTAGCTAAAATATTAGGCTAATATTTGACCTTGTTATAATTTAAATTATAGTATTGGTAACTGTAATGTGAATTATGATGAGTACAAAGGTATTATGTAAGGCAGCGATAATCGCTGCCTTTGCTTTTATACCACTTGGTGACAAAAAACGTTATTGAACTGTGTTAAAGTTGGGAATGATTATCAATTAGGAGTTGTTTTCATGTCAGATAAAAAATACGGCATTCTATTGGTTAACCTAGGAACCCCTGATGCCCCAACCCCCTCAGCTGTTAGACGTTATTTAGCCGAATTTCTTAGTGACAAGCGCGTTATTGATGTTCCTAGCTTGATCTGGAAGCCGATTTTACATGGGGCTATTTTGCCTATTCGTTCGTCTAAAGTCGCTAAATTATACCAGTCTATTTGGCTAGATGAAGGTTCTCCGCTATTAGTTTATTCGTTGCGCCAAAAACAAAAATTGGCAGAATTGTTGCCGAATATCCCCGTTGAAGTCGGGATGAGTTATGGTTCTCCTTCAGTTAGAAGTGCCATTGATAGCTTGATGGAGCAAGGGGTCACTAATTTAGTGGTATTGCCTTTGTACCCACAATATTCATGTACGACAACTGCGGCCGTTTATGATGCGGTTACAAGAGCATTTCAAGGCCGGCGAACGATTCCTTCTGTGCAATTTATTCGCAGCTACGCTACGCATCCGGCTTATATCCAAGCATTAGTTGCATCGATTGAGGAAAGCTTTGCGAAGCACGGTGAACCGGATAGGTTAATACTCTCTTTCCACGGTATTCCTAAGCGTTATTGTGACACTGGGGATATTTATCAACAGGAATGTGAAAAAACGGCTCAGGCATTACGTGAAGCGCTAAATTACCCGAGTGATAAAGTGTTACTCACTTACCAATCTCGTTTTGGAAGAGAGCCTTGGTTGATGCCTTACATGGATAAAACAATGCATGAATTACCCAGCCAAGGTGTAAAATCAGTTCAGGTTATTTGCCCTGGTTTTTCAGTTGACTGTTTGGAAACATTAGAAGAAATTAGCGAACAAAATAAAGAATTTTTTATTAGCAGTGGCGGTAGTAAATATAATTATATCTCGGCCTTAAATGACAATCAAAATAGTATTCATATGATTAATTTAATAATTCAGGATGCATTAAAATAATCAATTTGTTAAATTAACACGTAAAAGTTTGTTTATTGATATATCAATAAACCGACAATAGACTATAATATCTTATCTTAAATTTAAAACTATTAAAGAAATGTTATGTCTTTTGGAATTAATATGAGCAATAAACAACAGTCACGGGGTGATATAGAGCAGAAGTTAAATTCTGCTCCTCAATTTCATCTGCAACAAAATGATGAAATTGATCTCATGGCACTATTCTCAATTTTGCTAAAGAATAAATTTTCAATCATTATTTTTACTTTGCTTTGTATTGCTTTAAGTGCTGTTATTGTCAGTTTTTTACCTCAAAAGTGGAGTAGCACTGCAATCGTCATCCCTGCGACTTCTGAAGATCTTCAAGATGTGAATGCATTAAAAGCCCAGCTTGATGTATTAGAAATTCCAATTGATTTAAGCCCTCAACGTATATTTAATGTTTTTATAGATCAATACCGTTCAAAAGTTAACCAGAGTCAGTATATAAAAAGCACTCAATATTTCCAGCAGTTAGCCCAAAATATTGAGTCAAAAGATGATGTTGTGGGCCAGCAACAGCTAGTAAATCAAATTATTAATAATGACATTCAAATTCAAGACCAATCTAAAGAAAAAAATAGTACTTCCTCAGATATTGTTTTGAAATTTACGGCTGCGTTGCCTGTTGAAGCTCAGGATTTATTGGATGGTTATATTCGCTACAGTGCGTCAAAAGTTAGACAGCAAATTAAAGGTGAAATTGATAGTGCAGTTTCTCAGAAGTTGATATTTGCGACTGAGTCGTTAAAACGCGAGTTGAGTAAAATTCAAATAGAATATGATGTCAAAGTTGAGCGACTCAAACGTGCGGTTGATATTGCAAAAGCGGCTGGAATTGAAAAACCAATAGCCAGCGACTCTGTGACAATCAATGACGATCCGGATTACCCAATCGCGTTAGGAACAGAAGCACTCGAGAAAAAGTTGCGGATTGAAACACAAAATCGTGATTTAGCGTTGATGAATGAAAATTTGCAAAACCGGAAAATTTACATTAATGAGCTAAATTCATTGACAAGCAAAGAGTTAGATTTCAAACCAGTAAAATTTATCTTAACGCCAGATTTGCCATTACGCAAAGATTCACCTAAGTCTTCCCTGATTATTGCCCTAAGCGCAGTCCTTGGTTTTATCCTAAGTTGTGCATTTGTGTTAAGTCGCCAGATGTATCGAGACTATAAGCAGCAAAATGCCTAATTTTTTGTCTAAATGACTAATCATACAGCCAGTACCTTCTTTAGGGTGCTGGCTTTATTTTATCGTGCTAGAATAGGGGATGTTCCATTTTTTAATCCTCTTATTATGAAATTCCCCGGTCAACGCAAATCCAAACATTATTTTCCTGTTAGTCTAAGAGACCCTCTCTTACAGCCATTGAAAGAAACATTGGTTGATGATGAGAATTGTAAATCTTATATCGTGGGTATCGACCAAACATTAGTTGATATTGAAGCTAAAGTTGGTGATGAATTTATTCAGCGTTATCAATTAAGTAAAGGGCATTCATTGGTTATTGAAGATGATGTTGCGGAAGCTTTATATCAAGAATTAACTGATAACGCATTGATCACCCATGAGTTTGCGGGCGGAACTATTGGTAATACACTGCATAATTACTCTGTTTTAGCTGATGATAGGTCGGTATTGTTAGGGACAATGTGTAATAATATCCAGATTGGCAGCTATGCATACCGTTACCTTTGCCATACCTCTAGTCGAATGGATTTAAACTATTTACAAGGTGTTGATGGGCCGATTGGGCGTTGTTTTACATTAATTACTGAAAATGGTGAGAGAACATTTGCTATCAGCCCTGGTCATATGAACCGCTTACACCCAGAGAGCATTCCTGAAGAGATTATTGCGGGTGCGTCTGCGCTGGTTCTGACCGCTTATTTAGTCCGCTGTAAACAAGGTGAAACTATGCCTGAGGCTACTATGCAGGCGATTACTTATGCGAAAAAGCATAATGTCCCAGTAGTTTTAACGCTGGGCACTAAATTTGTAATCGCACAAGACCCTCAGTTTTGGCGTGATTTCTTAGCTGAACATATTTCAGTCGTGGCGATGAATGAAGATGAAGCCCAAGAACTAACAGGATTGAATGATCCTCTCTTGGCATCAAACATGGCATTAGATTGGGTAGACTTAGTATTGTGTACAGCAGGGCCGTCAGGGTTGTATATGGCAGGGTATACAGAAGATGCATATAAACGCACCACTCAGCACCCGCTGCTACCGGGCGCTATTGCTGAGTTTAATATGTATGAATTTAGCCGTGTAATGCGCCAACAGGATTGTCAAACGCCGCTGCGAATTTTCTCGCATATTGAGCCTTACATGGGTGGTCCTGAAAAAATAATGAATACTAATGGGGCGGGAGATGGTGCATTATCCGCTTTACTGCATGATATTACGGCTAACTCTTACCACCGTTCCAATGTGCCTAATTCCAGTAAACATGAGCGTCAGTATTTAACTTATTCATCATTGGCACAAGTATGTAAATATGCAAATCGTGTGAGTTATCAAGTATTAACTCAACATTCTCCTCGCTTAACACGTGGCTTACCTGAGAAAGAAGATAGTTTAGAAGAGTCTTATTGGGATCGCTAAGTTCAAGTAGAACAGGCCAATATTATAACAAAATCACCTCGTCTATCTAAATAGAATGTCGAGGTGTTTTCTTATGGCATATAAAAAAGGAAGCCACTGGCTTCCTTTGAAATATTTATTTGCTGAATGAATTAGTGGCTTGGTTTTAGATATTCCTCTAAATTTTTGCCTTCACCTTTTTTATCATTGTTGCCATCAATGAAATCATCGACAGAACAACCAAACTCTTCAACATCATTGCACATTAATGTTGCCATCGATTTTGCAATCTCATGTTCACCAATAATAATATGGTCGGCACCACGTTCCTTGATGAAGCTTACCTCATCATCATAATGGGCACGAACAATGACAGTGATATCAGGGTTCATCTCTTTAGCGGTTGCGACGATTTCACCTGCCTCATAACCGTTTGGAATGGTGAGTAATAAGGTTTTTGCGCATTCGATACGAGCAAGGCTAATTGTTTCCTTATTGGCTCCATTACCAAGGATCGCGCTGAAACCGTTTTCGGCTAATTCTTCAAATCTTGAGCGAGTATCTTCAACAACAACGACTGGGATGTTTTTTCTGCGCAGTTTGTCCGCTAACATGCCACCAACACGGCCGTAACCGACGATAATGGCGTGACCACAGATATCAACAGGCACTTGAGTTTCTTCTTCTAGCGTTTCTTCCAGAAGCTGCTCTTCAATCGTTTCTGTTCTTTCAAGGTACTTATCTAATAAGGTAAATAAGACCGGGTTTAACATAATCGAGACGATGGCACCGGCTAAAACTAAGTTTTGCGCGTCTTTGTCCATCACTCCGAGGGTTAAGCCCATTCCGGCTAAGATAAAGGCAAACTCACCAATCTGTGCCAAACTGACGGAAATAGTTAAGGCAGTTCGCCGTGAGTGACCGAACATCCTCACTAAAACCAATGCGGCTGCTGATTTACCAATAATGATAATAGCCAGTACAGCTAAAATCCCAAGAGGTTGTTCGATGAGTACTACGGGGTCAAATAGCATCCCGACGGACACAAAGAACAGAACGGCAAATGCGTCACGTAATGGTAACGTATCCTGTGCAGCACGGTGGCTGAGCTCTGACTCGTTCAACACCATACCTGCGAAGAAGGCACCTAAAGCAAATGACGCGTCGAAAATTGCGACTGCGGCATAAGCAATACCTAATGCTAACGCTAGGACAGCGAGGGTAAACAGTTCACGAGAACCGGTCGATGCGGTACGAGATAAGATCCAAGGGATAACCTTACGGCCGACAACAATCATAATGAATATGAATAGAACAACCTTACCGATAGTCCATGCTAAGCCCAGCGCCAATTCGCTGAAGCTGGCATTATCCGTATTTATGATGGCTGCGGCAGCAGGTAATAGAACTAAGGTCAGAACCATCGCTAAATCTTCAACGATCAGCCAGCCTATTGCTATTTGCCCACGTTGGCTTTCAATTAGTTGCCGTTCTTCCAAAGCACGAAGCAAGACAACGGTACTGGCAGTTGAAAGACATAAGCCAAATACAATACCGGTAAATATTCCCCAACCGAATAATAGTGAAAGCCCTAAGCCTAATAAAGTGGCTACCGCAATTTGGGCAATCGCTCCGGGGATTGCTATGGCCTTAACGGCTAACAGGTCTTTAAGTGAAAAGTGTAGGCCAACCCCGAACATCAGTAGGATAACACCAATTTCAGCAAGTTCTGGTGCCAAAGCTGCGTCTGCAACAAACCCAGGTGTGAATGGACCTGCAAGAACACCTGCTGCAAGGTAACCAACTAAAGGGGAAATTTTTAATCGCTGTGCGATCATACCTAACAAATATGCAAGGGCGAGACCACCAACAATGGTTGTGATTAAGGGCGTTGAATGCTCCATTTAGTCTCCTCTGGTTAGTGTAAAAAATAAAAGGTGGGTACATGCCGTTGACTTTTAAAATGAGTCCATCATTTTAAAATGCAAATGACCTGTTTTTATATTCTATCTGTTTTTGAGATAAATTTCTTTAAAAAAATGAAATGTTTTTAAAAAAAAGGCAGCTTAAAGGTGCTAAATCGTTACAAACTTTGTCTTTAAGAGATTTTTAGCTAAAATTTATGAAAAATATGGGAGGAAAGACCCACACTTATTTTTGATTAAGTGTGGGTAAAATAAGAAAATAAATCTATTTGTGACCGATATTTGGCAGTAATACTGTAAAAATGCCAAGTAATGGGAGGAAAGCACAATAATGATAGACTTGCTCGATACTCGTTTGGTCTGCAATATGACCTAATACCGCCGCACCTACGCCCCCCATACCGAATGCAAGTCCGAAGAACAATCCAGACACCATGCCAGTTTTGCCGGGTATTAGCTCTTGTGCATAGACTAAAATGGCTGAAAATGCAGAGGCGAGAATCAGACCAATGATGACAGTAAGGATACCGGTCCAATACAACGACGCATAAGGTAAAATGAGGGTAAAAGGAGCAACTCCAAGGATTGAGAACCAAATAACATACTTACGGCCTATTTTATCACCAATTGGTCCACCAATCATAGTTCCTGCTGCTACCGCAAATAGGAAAACAAACAAATGGATCTGGGCATTTTGGACAGAAACATCAAACTTATCTATCAGATAAAAGGTGTAATAACTGCTAATGCTCGCCAAATAGAAGTATTTAGAGAAAATCAATATGAGGAGTACGGCGAGAGAACCGATCACAGCCTTACGCGGTAGCACTTTGATATCGCCAGTCGAAATTGGTTTTTTGCTTGCTGCTCTATGCTGTTGTTTATACCAGCTACTGACTTGCAATAAGATGACGATAGCGAGTAATGCGGCTAAAGAGAACCAACCGATATTTCCTTTGCCGTAGGGCTCAATGATTAAGGCGGCGAGCAATGGCCCTAAAGAAGCCCCTAGATTGCCACCTACTTGGAAGAATGACTGAGCAAGCCCATGACGTCCACCTGATGCCATTCGTGCAACACGAGATGATTCAGGATGAAAAACGGAAGACCCTGTTCCGACTAAAGCAGCAGCGAGCAAAATCATTGGGAATGTTTCGGCCATTGCCAGCAAAATCAAGCCAGTTAATGTAAAACTCATTCCAATAGGCAATGAATAAGGTTGCGGATACTTATCGGTATAGTAACCAATAATAGGTTGTAGTAGTGAAGCTGTAATCTGATAGGTCAGGGTGATCATCCCGATTTGGGCAAAACTTAGGGAAAAATCAGATTGCAATAAAGGATAGATAGCCAAAATTAATGACTGGATCATATCATTGAGTAAATGAGAGACACTGATAGCTGTTAGAATACTAAATACGGTCTTCCCAGTTTTATTCAATGGCTTTGATGGACTTGTGTTGTTAGGGGTTGTGGTTTGCTCACTCATAATTATCAACTTTTTGTGTTACATAATTGTTATCAATATAACTGAAATACAATTTATTTAAATGAATAAATAAGCCACATGAAAAAATAACAATCAGTGATTTATTTGATGGTGATCTCATTTTTATGAAACGAATTTCTTATTCTGCAATAGGTATCAAATCCTGCTCATATTTTTATGCTATAAAACAACTGATGATGACAAACTATAATCTAATATTAGTGAATTAATATACCTACACTAGCAGGGAGAAATGTATGAAGTTTACATTTAAGGCATCCGCATGTGCATTAACAGTGTCGTTAGCGTTAATACCCGCTACTATGGCAAACGCGTGGGAAAAAGACAAAACTTATAACATCACAATTTTGCATACCAATGACCATCATGGGCACTTTTGGCACAATGCTCATGGCGAGTATGGCTTAGCGGCACAGAAAACGGTTGTTGATGAAATTCGCGATGAAGTTGCGAAGCAAGGTGGTAGCGTATTATTACTCTCTGGTGGTGATATTAATACGGGGGTACCTGAATCTGACTTGCAAGATGCTGAGCCTGATTTCAAGGGAATGAACCTTGTCGGCTATGATGCGATGGCATTAGGCAACCATGAGTTTGATAACCCGCTTGAAACGTTACGCCAACAAGAAAAATGGGCAACGTTTCCTTTCTTATCCGCCAATATTTATCAAGCGAGTACAGGTAAGCGTTTGTTTAAGCCTTACCAAATTTTTGATAAACAAGGTGTGAAAATTGCGGTTATGGGGTTAACAACGGATGATACCGCGCGTATTGGTAATCCAGCAAACTTCCCTGATGTTGAATTCCGCGTTCCTGCCGATGAAGCGAAAAAAGTGGTCGAAGAATTACGCACGACAGAGAAACCAGACATTATCATCGCTGCAACCCATATGGGGCATTATGATGACGGTAATCATGGCTCTAACGCACCCGGTGACGTTGAAATGGCGCGTAGTTTACCTGCGGGTTATTTAGATATGATAGTAGGTGGTCACTCACAAGACCTTGTTTGTATGTCTCAAGAAAAGAAAAACTACAAACAAGAGGATTATGTGCCCGGAACACCATGTGCGCCAGATAATCAAAATGGCACTTGGATAGTTCAAGCGCACGAATGGGGGAAATATGTTGGACGTGCGGATTTTGAGTTTAAAAATGGTAAGTTCACATTAAAACATTATCAGCTAATTCCAATTAACCTTAATAAGAAAGTGACTAAAGAAGATGGTACGAGCGAGCGTGTTTACTATACGCACAAAATCGCTCACAACCCTGAAATGATGAAACTTCTGACGCCTTATCAAGAAAAAGGAAATAAAGAACTTGGTGTTAAAGTGGGTTCTGTAGAGGGTAAACTTGAAGGTGACCGCAGCAAAGTTCGTTTCGTGCAAACGAATATGGGACATCTTTTATTAGCTGCACAGAAAGAGCGTGCAGGTGCTGATTTTGCCATCATGAGTGGCGGTGGTGTGCGTGATTCCATTGAGAGTGGTGATATCACGTATAAAGACGTCTTGAAAGTTCAGCCATTTGCGAATGAATTGGTCTATGTGGACTTCAAGGGGGATGAAGTGATCCCTTATTTAACTGCCGTGGCAAACATGAAGCCTGATGCAGGCGCGTATGGTCAGTTTTATAATGTCAACTTAACGCTGAACAAAGACGGCACGATTAGCGATGTTAAAATCGATGGTAAGCCCGTTGATCCAGCGAAAACCTACCGTATGGCAACGCTAAACTTTAATGCTATCGGCGGTGATGGCTATCCGAAAATTGATAATCATCCAAACTATGTGAATACAGGGTTTGTCGATGCAGAAGTGCTCAAAGGGTATATTGAAAAACATTCACCTTTGAAAGCCGCTGATTATGAACCAAAAGGTGAAATTATTTATAATAATAAATAAGCTATCACTAACGATGGAAGCCTCATTTTTGATGGGGCTTTTTTTATTGCAAAAATACGTTAGCTACTAAATGAGGGCCTTCGTAGATTTTGAAAGAGGAATATTGGCTAAAATAATCATTTGGTTAATTTTTAACCAAAAAACGCACTTTCCCTTGTGAAATCCATTGTTGATGGCTATTGGTAAGGTGAATTTCAAGTTGGAAAACGACACTCCAGCTTTCGCTATGACCAGTATCAAAATGAGATACGGCATAATACAAACCAATAGGAGGCGGCTGTTTTCTGCCGCCATATTCAGCAGGTACCCATTCAATTGTCACCGGATACATTATAGTCAGTGTTTACTTACGAATTTCGGCAAACGTAGCGTTTAACACGCTTGCGAGGTCATTCGGTGCAAGTTCAATATCTAATCCACGCTTTCCGCCTGAAATAAACATGCTGGCATATTGTTGTGCTTGGTCATCAATCACGGTAGGCAGGCGTTTTTTCTGACCTAATGGGCTAATCCCCCCAAGTAAATACCCAGTTGTTTTTTGGGCGACTTGAGGGTCGGCCATTTCGACTTTTTTCACTTTGAATACTTTAGCCACTAATTTTAAGTCTAATTGCCCTGAGACTGGAGTGACTGCAACGGCTAATGTTTTTTGATCACCATTGAGCGCAACTAACAGTGTTTTAAATACTTGTTTGGCATCTAATCCGAGTTTACGTACAGCCTCATCACCAAAGTTGTTTTCATTCGGATCGTGATCATAGGGGTGTAGCGTAAATTGAATTTTTTGTTTTTCGAGTAATTTGACTGCGGGGGTCATGTGAATGCCTTCTATTTATCATTTAGTTACGTAAATATGCGACAAGGCTATTGTCACCAAAAAGATGTAATGCACCGACTGCAACAACGTAGTTCCCATCAGGAAGTGCTTTGAGTTTGTTGCTCCAATCTGCATTTCGTTGACTCATCAACACTTGATATACATCTTGGCTAAAGGTGTTGGGTAATACGGCGCGGTTATTGGGTTGATAATCTAGCCACCAACCTATCATGGTTTGCAGTGAACGCGCGTTTGCTCGCCAGTGGACTAACGAGTCTTGTAATAATGCCAATCCATTATTAGGCAATGAGAGAAGCAATTCAACTTGAGATGCGGTGCCTTCAAGTTCAATCAGTGGCTTATTTTGTGCTTGAGCCGCACGTATCAGTTGATAATCAATACCATAGTTGCCACGTAGGCCCAGCTCTTGCGCTTGAGTTGCTTGTAAAATCAGGGCTATTTGCCATGAAGGCAATGTATCAAAGCGCTCAGGAGATTGATGAATTTCTTGGCAACACTGCAAAAATAGATTGAATTCATTATCAGTTAACCGCTGTTGAACGGGCGAGTATTGATTATGGTCATGGGGGAAAGGCGAATGATTTTCGGTGATATCCGCTTCGACAATCAAGGCATCTGCTTGATTAAGCTTATTTAATAGGGTTTCGGATAAAGGAAACATATTTTCTGTTCCCATATGAATGCTGCCCACAATATGCAGCTTTAGGTTCTTTGATAACCGAATGTCAATGGCAGGATAGGGATAGACAGGTGCGGTTTCCAGATGAAGCCAATTCTTTAAATTCTCGATGAGTTTTCCCATTATTTCGTATCCGCTTTCTTAACCAGAGACTAGGTTAAACAATCTTTTACTCATTTGCGAATATTGTTCCTATCTTTTTGTGGTTTTAACGAATGCATTTTTAGAGCAATTTTTCTAGAGCTTCAAAATTCATGGCTTTTTGAATAAACGTGAAAGTAAGGTAACCAATTATGGGCAAAGCTGTCAGGCTAATGAATATTGGGTATCTGAAGTGAAAGCGTTTGTTTTGTAATTAAATAGGAGGTAATGATAACGGCTAGCTATAAACTCAGCCCCCTGAGTTAGGAGGCTGAAACTATTATTGATTAGCGGATTTTTTAAATAGGCTGAGTAGGGTAAATAAACTGAAAGAGCTAAATACCATTTCGATACCAATCAATGTGGTTAGTAATGTGATTGAATTTAATGGGCCATTGCCAACTAATAGGAAAGCAATAAAGAAATCGAGTAACCCAATGATAATCTGCAACCATCCATTGGCAGAACTAATCTGTTGAAAACCAACATATAAACGGATTACACCACCAATAATAAATAAAGCGGCGACAAGAATAGCGAGTGTGATAAGGCTTTGTAGGGGGTCTTTAATAAAAGAGTAACCCACAATAATATAAATAAGGCCAATCACGAAACCAAATAATCTTGACCAACCTGTATAAATAACAGTACTTAAGATGCTGACAATGGCGCCAACACCACCAATAATAAGCAATACACCTAATACCGTGCTGACTGCAATGCCTGAAATCATTGGGTTAACAATACAAAAAACACCGCCCGCTAAGAGTAATAAAGATAAAATTAACAAAAAGGTACGCTGTTTTTTAAATTCATCACTTGCGAGTTTAGCCAGTTTTTCGCGATCAATATTAAGCATTTTACACCTCAAATATTAAATAACTATTTATAAGTATAGGCTTAGCTTGATATTAATTACATATAAGATAATGCGAAAATCATTTTTCTACCTATTTTTATTAGTGTGCCAAAATTGATAAGGCGTTAATCCACCTAACTTTTTTTGGGGCCATCGTTCATTATAATTTTGTATTATGCAGGCTAAAAAATCGATAATTGAATGATTTACCATAGCAGGAAATATCTTTAAAAGAGGGATATCTAAACGAATAGGGAGGTTTGGGGTTGTATCTATATAGCGTAAATCGATTTTTTGTTGTTGGCACCAAAGTTGTAAAAGATGCTCATGAAAAACAGATTCAAAAAAGATTTTTTCATTTTTAGTCTCAATACATTGGATATCACCGGGGAGCTGAGGTTTTATGGTATTTAGCCAATTTACGACTAGTTGTGCTGAAATTCCTTGAAAAATATTAGCGCATAAATAACCGCTGATCTCTTCTTTTAACCATAAAAGATGTAACTGACCACCATCTTCAGGTTGAAGATTTAAGCGAAGATAGTGAAGTTGTAAGGTTCCGAATTGCTTTCCCGCAGCCAACGCTTTTTTTCCTACTAGGACTCGGGAACCGAGAACATTCATATGCAACATGTTCTCTTTTTTGAGAACTCTATCAAGGCTGGCTCGGGAGATGGTTTGTCCGATCCCCTGATTAACAAAGGTTGTCAGCTCATCCAACGATAAAATCAACTGAGTACGTAGCCAAATAATGAGGGAAACTTGTTCTTGTCTCAAGACCTTATTTATCGTTTTTGGGGTGGATTTTTGGTCGTCAACCTCCTTTCTTGTACGCCACCGACGTACTGTTGAAACTGAAATTCCCAGCTCTTTGGCCAATTCACGGTCACTTTTATTCGATTGTTGCAGGTAACGTCGAACGCGTGGTGTCGTGGTGGCATTGGCATGCAATTTTATTTCCATGAGTACCTTACTTTCCTCGTATTAATGTACTTAATGCTATGAGACTAATTATATTTTGATTAAATACTGTGACCAATAACCGATTTATTTAAAAATCCGTAAGCAATAATCAGCAGGCCGGCAATTAGCATAATATTTAAACAATTAATTAAGATCTCATCGTTTACTCACGTTATACAGATGTCACCTTTTATCGGAGATCCTCTATGAGCAAGGTGCTAGATTATTTAGAAGCCAAACTGATGCCACTGGCTGCTAAAACCGCAGAGCAAAGGCACTTGTGTGCTATTCGTGGCGCTTACGTTTCTTTTATGCCGTTTATCATTGTAGGTTCGGTCATGTTGATTATTTCTTCATTTCCTAATCAATCTTATCAGCAATTTATGAATGGTATTTTTGGGACCAGCTGGAGCAGTATTGTTGAGATCCCATTTAATGCTGTTTTCTCTACGATGTCATTATTTATCAGTTTTACAGTGGCTTATCGTCTTGCTGAACACTATGAGGAAGACCAAGTTTCCTGCGGGATACTAGGGCTAATTTGTTTCTTGATTTTAACACCTTTTTTGAAGGTGGAATCATTGGGAAATATGACGGTAATTTCGACTGAATGGATTGGAAGCAAAGGGCTCTTTGTCGCAATGATTGGTTCATTGCTTTGGACTGAATTATTTTGTTTTATTAAGCGTAAGAACTGGGTAATTAAAATGCCAGAGGGCGTTCCGCCAGCAGTGCAAGAGTCTTTTGCAGCATTAATTCCCGCTTTAATTGTGATTATTATTGTTCTGACAATTCGCACATTGGTTTCACAAACAAGCTATGAAACCGTTCATCAGTTTATCTACCAAACATTGGCAACACCAATGCGCCATTTCGGCACCTCTTATATTGGTGCACTGTTAACAGGATTAAGCATCACACTGCTTTGGTCAGTCGGAATTAACTCCGGCTCAATGGTCAATGGCATTATTCGACCACTATGGATGGAAAACCAAACTGATAATATTGTGGCTATTCAAGCAGGGATGACACCTCCCCATGTCATTACAGAACAGTTTTTTGATATGGTTTGGATGGGCGGTGCGGGGGCGACTCTATCACTGGTTATCGCGATGCTGATTTTTGCTCGTAGCAAAAGTATACGAGAAGTTGGACGTATTGGTGCTGGTGCATCGATATTTAACATCAATGAACCAATTCTATTCGGAATGCCCATCATCATGAATCCTATCATGTTGATACCCTTCAATATTGTGCCATTAGTTCTAATCACCACTCAATATATAGCTATGAGTTTAGGTTTAGTTGCCTCGACGACAGGGGTTTTTATTCCGTGGACACTTCCTCCTGTGATCAGTGGATTCATTGTGACAGGACATATTAGCGGCAGCATTATGCAAATTATCAATCTATTTATCGGTGCCATGATTTACTTACCATTTTTAAGGATTATCGATAAACAGCGTCAACTCACGGAAAAACAAAGCTAATGTTTGGCTCAAAGCTTTTTAAGGAGATGTTATGTGGGGAATAATTGCAACATGGCGAATGGCGCTAGAAGGTGTCACACGGGTTTCTACTCAATTAGAAAGAGGTGGGGATGCGGCATCAGCAGTGGTAGACGCCGTTGCGGATGTTGAGGATTTTCCTTTTTATAAATCAGTGGGATTTGGGGGATTGCCAAGTGAAAACTGTGAAGTTGAACTCGATGCGGCATTTATGGATGGTGGCTCACTCGCTTTTGGCGCCGTAGGCAATTTAGTTGATATCGCGAACCCAGTCAAAGTGGCTCATGCGCTCAGTCGTGAACGGTTTAACTCACTATTAGTGGGTAAGGGCGCTAGGGAATGGGCGGTAGAACAAGGTTTTGCACAAAAAAAGATGCTAACTGAACGAGCCATCGGCCACTATAAAAAACGTTGTCGAGATACGATTGACCAAGGCTTAAGCCCTTATGATGGGCACGATACTGTTGGAATGGTGAGCCTAGATAGGCAAGGCGGCATGAGTGTTGCAACGTCCACCAGCGGTTTATTTATGAAGCGCCGAGGCCGTGTTGGGGATTCTCCTATTATTGGCTCAGGGTTTTATTGTGATAACGAAATTGGTGGAGCAACCGCAACAGGCGTGGGTGAAGACTTAATGAAAGGTTGTACCAGTTATGAAATTGTCCAACGAATGGGGCGTGGAATGACCCCACAGCAAGCCGCAGACTCTGTGGTATTAGAACTTGAAGACAAACTGATGAAACGCTTTGGTCGCTGTGGTGATTTATCTGTTGTGTGTATGGATAAAGATGGCCATTTTGGTGTTGGAACCAATATTAAGACGTTTTCTTTCGTGGTCGCGACATCACAGTTGATGCCAACGGTATACCTAGCAGAGCGTGTTAACGAACATACCATTTACCAACGCGCTGATGAAATTTGGCTGGCCGATTATGAACAGCGTATCAGAGAGCCAATTGATGGGGTGTTGTATTATGATTAATTATCAGATAATTACAGCAATTGAGCAGTTGAATGTGCCTTTGGGGGAAACACAGGTTGTCACTTTCCCTAATAGCGATTTATTAAGTCAACTAGGTTGTACGACTTCATTGATTGAACAATTGCAGATATATAGCCAAACAGGTCAAGTTTCAGACTGCCGTTTTGCGTGTGAGCCAGTTAAGCAAATTTGTTTGTTACCTGAACCATACTGGTTAGATTGGCCAGAAGGCAAATTACTGGCCGAACTTCGAAAATTACTGAAATCACCTCAGCCATCGATATTAATTGATTGCAGGCTATTTGATTTAATGAAACCGTCCCACCGAGCCGCTTGCCAACAGCTACTGATTTTTTTATTTAATCAAGCCTATTCTTTTAACGACCTGAGTCTAAAGACATCAAGTAAGGATAAAAAAAGAATACAAAACATCAGGATATATGTCGAACCACAACAAGTTGCACTGTTTAACAAAATAGCTCAACAAGCGAATGCTGTGAGTGACGGTATGATTGAAGGACGTCGTTTGGCGGACATTCCGAGCGATATTTGCACCCCTGAATATGTCGCGCATACGATTGGACAAAGGGTTAAAAATAGATCTGAAATATCCATTACCGTACTAGATGAAAAAGACATCAAAGCGCAGGGGTTTGGTCTTTTGCATGCAGTTGGAAAAGGGGCGAAGAACTCGCCTCGAATAGTTATTTTGCGCTATGAAGGGAAAGCACAAGCGCCACTACGTGCTTATGTGGGTAAAGGGGTCACATATGATACAGGGGGGTATTGGCTTAAAAGTGGCGAAGGTATGTATACCATGAAGTACGACATGTGTGGTGCCGCCAATACGTTTGGACTTGTCATGGCTGCTGCAAAATTACAACTTCCAGTCAATATCGTCGGCATTTTAATGTTAGCGGAAAATATGATTGGGCCAGAAGCCATGCGTCCGAGTGAGGTGGCGACGAGTTATTCAGGGCTTACGGTCGAGATTAATAACACGGATGCAGAAGGGCGGCTGGTACTGGCAGATGGCATTGCTTATGCCGCTTCATTGGATCATGGTGACCAAAAAATAAAATATATCATTGATATAGCAACGCTCACCGGGGCGGTTGTGAAAGCGTTAGGTTACGATTTAACTGGCTTGATGTCTTCACATGACAAACTGAGCCATCAAATTCAGCAAGCGGGTGAACATAGCCGTGATGAAGTTTGGCGATTACCCCTTGATAACAGGCTGATAGGGCAAGTTAACAGCCACATTGCGGATTTGTGTAATACCCCACCCAATAATGCCGCCATTAGTTCCTCAGCAGCTTATTTTTTGAGCCAGTTTTGTCCTGTAGAGATCCCATGGGCTCATCTTGATGTCAGTGGTACGGCGTTGTGGCGAGAAAATGGCTATAGCACGGCTTCAGGTCGGCCTATTCCACTGTTAATTCAACATATTATTAATGACTTGGAGATGCAACATGAAAAAAATTCTACTGATTTGTGACTTAGGGATGTCGACCAGTTTAATGGTAAAAAAGATGCAGGAAGCTGCAAAGGTAAAGGGGATTGAGGTAGAAATTGTCGCCAAATCTGTCCGTGATTATAAAGCATGCGTAAATGATTATGATGTTGCGCTATTAGGGCCTCAAATTCGTTATAAATTAGCAGAATGCCAGAAAACTGCGGCATCAGCAGGTAAGAAGGTGGAATGTATCGATATGATGGCATATGGCACGCTTAAGGGCGATAAAGTTCTTGAGCAAGCTTTAGCGTTAATTGAATAAGGAAATAAAATGGATCTTGAAAATGAAGTGATGGAGCTGATTGCGAATGCAGGATATGCGAGAAGCCTTGTATTCCAAGCTATTGCGGTAGCTCGAGAGGATCATGACTTTGCTCAAGCAGAATCTTTAATGGAGCAAGCTCGAGAAGCCCTTTCTGTTGCCCACTTAACGCAGACAAAACTAATTGAAATGGATGAAGGGAGTGGCAAGGTTCCGGTTCATATTATTATGGTTCATGCGCAAGATCATTTAATGAATGCCATCATGTTAACGGAATTAGGAAATGAGATCATCGCATTACATAAAATGATTAACGGACAATAACATATAATTTGTAAATAAGAGGGGGAATCCCCCCTCGATCATTATCCCATTATTTTTCAGGTTTAAATCGCAGTAAGCGGTTAGCATTACTGACAACGGTGATTGATGATAATGCCATTGCTGCACCTGCGACGACAGGGTTCAATAATGTTCCCGTGATAGGATATAAAATACCGGCTGCGATTGGGATGCCTAACGTGTTGTAAACAAAGGCACCAAACAGGTTTTGTTTCATATTACGCAGTGTTCCTTTTGAGATAGATACCGCATCGGCAACACCATGCAAGCTCTGACGCATTAAGGTAATTGATGCGGTCTCAATAGCAATATCACTACCGCCTCCCATTGCAATCCCCACATCCGCACGAGCAAGCGCTGGCGCATCATTGATACCATCGCCCACCATAGCCACTTTATGGCCTTTGGCTTGTAAGGCTTCAATCGCCGCTGACTTACCATCAGGCATCACACCTGCAATCACTTCATCAATCCCTGCCTCTTTTGCAATCGCATTGGCGGTGACAGGGTTATCTCCCGTTAACATCACTAAGCGGAAGCCTTGATGATGTAACCGTGCAAGGGCACTGACACTGTCTTCGCGCAGTGGGTCACGGATAGACAACAACGCGGCCACTTTACCGTCAACGGCTAATAGCACAGGAGTTACACCTTGTGTGGCTTGCTGGTGTAGCGTTTCTTCAATATCACGAGTATCCACATTACTTTGAGTCAAAAGTTTTTGGTTACCCAATAAAATAGTTTGCCCATTGATAACAGCGCTGACGCCAAGGCCTGCAAGAGTTCTAAACTGTTGATTAGCGGGCAGTGCTAATCCTTTCGCACGATTGAGTATTGCACGGGCTAATGGATGGTTAGAACCATTTTCCAGTGACGCAGCCAGTTGCAGAGCTGTGTCTTGCTCAAAGCCGTTAAACAAATGAATATCAGTAACTTGTGGCATGCCTTCCGTTAAAGTGCCGGTTTTATCAAATACAATGGTATCTAACTCACTCGCTTGCTGTAGCGCGTCTGCATCACGGACTAAAACACCAAATTCAGCGGCACGGCCGACCCCAGAGATTATAGACATTGGTGTAGCTAACCCTAATGCACAAGGACAAGCAATAATCAGGACGGTAGTTGTAATAACCAGCGCATAGGTGATTTGTGGCGCTGGGCCAACAAAGAACCAGATAGCCCCTGAAATTAAGGCAATAGCGACAACGACAGGGACGAACACGGCTGAAATACGATCAGCAAGTTGGCCGATTTGTGGTTTACTGCTTTGTGCTTGGCGAACAAGGTAAATAATGCGAGCCAGTGTGGTTTGACTACCCACCGCCGCAGCACGAAACAGCACAGTGCCATCTTGCACGACAGTACCTGCATGAACTTGATCCCCTTTGCTTTTTTGTTGAGGGATTGGCTCACCTGTTAGCATGGCTTCATCTAACCAAACTTCACCTTCGATGATTTCACCATCCACAGGAACACGGTCACCTGTTGCTAAACGTAAAATCATGCCTTTTTTCACTTGCTCTAATGGCATATCCACCTCACCTTGTTCGGTGACAACGCGTGCGGTCGGAGGTGTCAGGTCTAACAACCTTTCAAGAGCTTTTGATGAGCGTTGACGTGCCCGTTGTTCCAATGCATGGCCAAGGTTGATGAGACCAATAATCATGGCACTGGCTTCATAGTAAAGATGTCGAGCTTGATCTGGGAACCATTCAGGCCAGATATTGACCACAATAGAATATAACCATGCAGCTCCGGTACCCAAAGCGACAAGTGTATCCATTGTTGCGCTACCATTTTTCAGGCTTTGCCATGCATTACGATAAAAGTGACCTCCTGCGAATACCATTACGGCAAGAGTTAAAATCCCAATGCCTAGCCAAATAGAATGGTTTTTCTCTGTGAGTACCATGTTATCGCCCATCATTCCCCAGACCATGACAGGGATACCAACAGCGAGGGCTAATGCGGACTGCCAGCGAAAACGGCGCATATTTGCTTGAGCCACTTCTTGCTGGCGTTCACGGCGTTTAGCTTCATCTTGAATGATCTCAGCACCGTAACCGGCTTTCACTACGGCATTGATGAGGTCATCCGGTGCCGCACTTCCCGTCACGAGCGCACTACGCTCAGCTAAGTTAACGCGCGCATTTTCAACACCGGGAACACTGCTTAAGGCTTTTTGCACTTTATTGACGCAGCTTGCACAGGTCATGCCATCTAATAACAACTGAATACTATCATCGGTTGGCGTTATTTCAGGTTGCTCACCTAAATCAGACTCTTGAGCCGGAATTTCACACATTGCCGCTGAATCAGCTTCCGGCTGTTCAGTCTCCATGATCAGCGGCTCAGTTTTTGGGTGAGACTCACCTTCTGAGGCTTGATAACCAGCGGCTTCAACGGCGGCAATTAACGCTACGACTGGTGCAGAGCCTTGCACTACCGCAGATTTTGTATCCACTTGTGCGCTTGTTACGCCATCAACGGCCTCAAGCGCTTGTTGAGTTTTAGCGGCGCATTTCATGCAACTTAATCCAGAAAGGGATAAAGTCACTTCATTGGATTGTGGTAACTGCGCCTTAAAACCGGCTTGCTCAACCGCAGCAATTAAAGCTTGAGTATCAGCCGAGCCGTACACTTTTGCCTGTGCCGTATCGACAACCGCAGCAGCAACACCTTCAACAGCCTCAAGGGCTTGTTGGGTTTTACTCGCACATTTCATGCAGTTAAGGCCTGAAAGCTGTAACTCTACATCAGGAGCAGCGGCGATAGCAGCTTCATAACCGGCTTCAGTTATGGTATTAATTAAATCAGAGATATCGGTGTCACTTTCCATAACCGCATAATCGATAGTGACTTTAAGGTTTGCAACATCACCACGGTTTTCCAGTGCTTTAGTGACTGAGCCAACGCAGTGCATGCAGCTTAGTCCTTGTAATTTCAATATGATTTTTTTGCTCATTTTGCTGCCTCCTAACCCGTTTGCTAAACTGGGTCTATAATTTAATCACCAATTCGGCCTATAATTCGACGATATGCAAAGGTTACACCTTCCAGCAAGGTTAAGGTCAAGAGGAATTATGAATATTAGTGAAATTGCCAAAAAAACAGGTCTAACTGCAAAAGCGATTCGTTTTTATGAAGACAAAGGCTTGATAACACCGCCCGATAGAGGAGAGAACAGTTACCGCTATTATCAAGAACGACATTTGAATGAGTTAGTGTTGCTTAAGCAAGCCAAAGATGTTGGTTTTACACTGGATGAATGTGGTGAATTATTAGGCTTATTTCGTAATCCAAATAGACACAGCGCGGATGTAAAAAGCACAACCATATCTAAAATAAATGAATTAGAGCAGACAATCATTAAATTGTCTGCTATCCGCGATACATTACAAGAACTTGTGGACGTATGCCCAGGGGATGACGGTGCTGATTGCCCGATTATTGACCATTTGGCTCGTGGGTGCTGCCACCATGAGAAGGCTTGACTTGCAAAGTGATGCCATCTACCGCAATCACTACGACCTCCGTGCCTACAGGTAGCTGGGTATCACTGTATACACGCCAGCTGCCATCAGCTAAGCGAATGCGGCTATAACCTTCTTCCGTATCGGTTAACAGGCGTGCTTGACACCCAACCAGCTGGTGGCTTTTCTGGTTCACATCATCAGCACTAGTTTTTTTTCGCCCACTTAACCACTTTCGCCATAAAACCGCAGAAACTACCGTGAAAATAGCGAATAAAATCCCTTGCCATTCCCAACCGACAAATGGCAGTACCCACGCAATGAGACTGACGAGCACCGCGGCAATCCCTGACCATAAAAGGTAACCCGCAGTGCCCAGTAGTTCACCAACCAGCAATAGCCCACCAAGACATAGCCAGAACCATGCGGGTTGAGCGCTGATAAGCTCTATCATTCTTTTGCCTGTTTTTTCAAGTTATTGGCGTTTTTACTTTCCCCAATCAGTTCAGTAATACCGCCGATTGCCCCCATTAAATTACTGGCTTCCAGTGGCATCATAATGACTTTACTGTTTTGCGCTGAACCAATACTGGTCAGTGCATCGGTATATTTTTGTGCCACAAAGTAGTTGATTGCCTGCATATCGCCAGCCGCAATGGCTTCTGAGACCATTTGAGTCGCTTTTGCTTCCGCTTCAGCGGCTCTTTCTCGGGCTTCCGCTTGCAAGAAAGCGGATTGACGTTCACCTTCCGCCTTTAAGATTTGCGATTGTTTTTCGCCCTCCGCTTTCAAGATAGCCGCTTGGCGAATACCTTCAGCTTCAAGGATATCAGCGCGTTTGGTCCGCTCTGCTTTCATTTGCGCATTCATCGCACTAATTAATTCTTTTGGGGGTTTGACGTCACGAATTTCGATACGGGTGATTTTTACGCCCCACGGGTTGGTGGCTTCATCAACAACATGCAATAAGCGGCTGTTGATAGAGTCCCGTTGTGACAACATTTCGTCCAGTTCCATTGAACCTAATACGGTACGAATATTCGTCATGGTTAAATTTAATACGGACAGCTCTAGGTTGCTTACCTCATAAGCCGCACGGACAGGGTCAATCACTTGAATAAAGCAGACAGCATCGATAGTGACGTTGGCATTATCTCGGGAAATAACCTCTTGAGATGGAATATCAAGAACTTGTTCCATCATATTGATACGGCGGCCTATTTTGTCCATAAAAGGCACTATAATATGCAGCCCAGGTTGCAAGGTGCGGGTATAGCGACCAAAGCGTTCAACCGTCCACTGAAAGCCTTGTGGTACTGTTTTAACACAAGTAAAAACAATAACGATGGCAACAAAAATGATAATCGGTATAGCACCAAAGGCGAACAAGTCCATAATAATCCCTTAATTAGTAAAGTAATGAATACATTTGGCGGCGATATTTACTGGCCACAGCATCGCCTGTACCCATTGCCGCCATGATGTCCATCATGGCTTTTCTCACGGTACCTTCACCGGCACCTAAGTCCTTACGTAAAAAGCCCAGCAATAATTCGAGCGCTTCTTCATTGCGGTTGACTTCATGTAATTTAAGCGCCAGTTGAACTGCTAACGTTGTGTCTTGTGGGTTTTGTGCAAACTCATCTTGTAACTGTTGAATTTCAGGAGTATCCGCGGCTTGCTTTAACAACTCAATTTGAGCAATTAGGCCTTGATAACGGCTGTCTTTATCCTGTAATGGCACGGTTTCTAACGTAGTTTGCGCTTCATCAACCAAGTTTAAGCTAATTTGAGTTTCCGCTAATAATAGTGTGATATCGCTATTCTTTGGATTGAGCTGATTGGCTTCTTTTAACAGAGGTAATGCTTCTTGCGTTTTTCCTTCCGCTATTAATTCAGCCGCTTGTGCCGCTTTCATCTCTTCAGGGCTAGGAAGTACGCGAGATAAAATCTCTAATACCACCTCTTCAGGTTGCGGCCCTTCAAAACCGTCAACAGGGCGCCCATTTTGTAAGACATACACTGTTGGGATCGCTTTTAGTCCAAATTGACCCGCGATCATTTGTTCTTCATCACAATTAACTTTAGCTAAAACAAACAACCCTGCATAGTCATTAGCGATTTTTTCTAACATGGTGCCAAACTCTTGGCAATGCGGGCTACGAGGAGACCAAAAATAGAACATTACCGGTAAGTTCATTGACTGTTCAATGACTTGCTGCAAGTTGGTTTCGTTAATATCTATAATTTGAGCGTTAGCAAACATAAGGTATCTCTTTAGAATTTGTTATCAATAGAATTTGTGAACAATACTAGTAGAGTGGGGGTGATTTTGCTTTTTTCAAGCCTTTTTTCCCTGATTTGCCAGTATTTTATCCATTAGTTTGTCAGGCAAAATGCGTTTAAGTACCCGCACGACAATGGTCAATAATGTGACGGAATAACGCACTTTCGGGCGTGGACTTTCTAACGCATGGATTAATTTTTCAACCACATGCTCTGGCGTTAATGTAAAGCGAGAGGCTATCCCAGGGTTTTTAACAGGTTTATCTTTCTGAGTTTGCTCAACATTTTGTGTGAACGCTGTATGTATTGGGCCAGGTTCAATTAAGCTGACGAAGACTCCACTGTCTTTTAATTCTAAGCGTAAGGCATCAGACCACGCTTCTAATGCATACTTGCTTGCCGCATAAGCACCACGCCCGGGGGTGGAAATAATCCCCATTACGGAACTGGTTTGGATAATCCGCCCTTCATGGTGTTCTAGCATGGCAGGTAACAGTTTGAACGTTAACTGATGAACGCCGAAAAAGTTAGTCGAAAACTGCGCTTCTAGTTGTTCGCGGCTAACACTGTTTAGGGGGCCATACACGCCAAAACCGGCATTGTTAAATAATCCGAAAAGTCGGTTGTTACAGAGAGATAGCACGGATTGAGCCGCATTATCTATGCTATCTTTATCATCAAGATCAAGGGAAACAGTATCATACCCGAGTTCTTTAAGGCGTAAAATGTCACTTTCCTTACGGCAAGCAACAATAACATGGTAGCCACGCTGATGGAGAGTTTGTGCAGCACAAAAGCCAATACCACTTGAAGCACCTGTTATCAGGACTGATTTTTTGTTTCGTGCTGGTGTGTACATAACTTTACCTTCATTTCATGCAATTGAATCTATTTCAGGTATTTTAATACCCTAGTTTACCTTCTATTTTACTTGTTAGACGGTAAAATATAGGTGGAAAGTTGTTTTTCCATAAAATCAGCAATGGAGGGCTGGGCGTCAACAGTAGGGTGAATGCCATCTTGCTGTATCCACTCAGGCTTTGTAATCACCGTTTCCATATAAAAAGGAAGCAAGGGTATGTGGTTGCTATCTGCAAGTTTAGGATACACTTTTTCAAAACTTGCGGTATAACGTTTGCCATAGTTAGGTGGAATACGAATTTGCATTAAGAGCGGCTTAGCACCAGATTGCTCTATTTTATCAATAATTTGTTGTAAGTTACTTTCGAGTTGGTCAACTGGAAGCCCCTGTAAACCATCATTGGCACCCAGTTCAATCAAAACCCAGTTAGGTTTATTTTGCTCAAGTAGGATAGAAAGGCGTTCAAGCCCTTGAGCAGAAGTGTTTCCACTAATACTGCCGTTAATTACTGTAATGGGTGGTGACAATTTCTGCCAGCGGTCGGCAAGCAATGACGCCCAAGCTTGTTCTGCTGGTAAACGGTAGCCTGCACTGAGGCTATCACCCAAAATCAATAGCTTAGTTGACGCTAGAGCGTGTCCGCTTGCAGTTAGTAACAGGAGAAAAACCAATATATGTCGGCGAATAATATTCTTGAAGTTCATCATCTCATTAAACGTGTTGGCCAAGGTGAACATGAACTGACTATATTGCAAGGTGTTGAGCTAATTGTCGAGTCCGGTCAAACAATTGCTTTAATTGGGGAGTCAGGTTCGGGGAAATCAACGTTGCTAGGAATTATTGCGGGGTTGGATGATGGCTCAAGTGGAACGGTTAGTTTATTAGGCCAAGACCTCACTAAAATGGACGAAGAGCAACGGGCTCGTTTACGGGCTGAAAGTGTTGGCTTTGTGTTTCAATCCTTTATGTTAATCCCAACTTTAAATGCTATTGAAAATGTGCAACTGCCATCCTTATTACGCGGTGATTCAGAATCAGCAAGCCACCAACAAGCTGCTGATTTATTAACTGAATTAGGATTAGGAAAACGCCTTAAGCATATGCCTGCACAGCTTTCTGGTGGTGAACAACAGCGTGTGGCTTTAGCGCGTGCGTTTAATGGCCGTCCACAGATTTTATTTGCTGATGAACCGACAGGTAACCTTGATCGTCATACTGGGGATAAAATCGCTGATTTACTCTTTGCGATGAACCAAGAACATGGCACAACCTTAGTGTTAGTCACTCACGATAACGAATTAGCCGCGCGTTGCCAACGTCGCTTGCGATTAGTGGATGGGCAGTTGAGGGAAGAAGCATGATTTGGCGTTGGTTTTGGCGTGAATGGAAAACGCCATCTTTATTGATTGTCTGGTTAGCGTTGACACTTGCGGTTGCCTGTGTGCTGGCACTTGGGCGCATCAGTGACCGCATTGAAAACAGCATGAGCTACCAAAGTCGTGAACTTTTAGCAGGTGACTTGGTTTTGCGTTCTTCTCACCCGAGTGATCCCGCATGGTTACAAGATGCAAAAAATAATGGCTTAAAACTGAGTCAACAGATTTCATTTTCGACGATGGCCTATGCCACGGAGGATGATAATGCTCGCCCTCAATTAGTGCTCGTCAAAGCTGCAGATAAAGCCTACCCATTGTATGGAGACTTAGTGACTGAGCCTGAAGGTTTGCTGCCAGAGCAAGGGCAGGCACTCGTTGCTCCTCGACTGTTAGAGTTGTTAGGCCTTAAAGTGGGGGATGATATTGATATTGGTGATGCGACGCTCAAAATTTCAGGCCAACTCATTCAAGAGCCGGATAGTGGTTTTAATCCCTTTCAAATTGCACCTAGAGTGTTGATTTCGATTGATGATGCGAAACTCACTGGCGCCATCCAACTGGGTAGTCGGTTAACGTATCGTGATATGTTTGCGGGTGATAGCCGCATTATCGACGAATTTCAACAAAAATTTGATAAACAACTACGAAGTGACCAACGCTGGTATACCTTGAGTGAGGACAACGGGGCTGTTGGGAAAACATTTCAACGTGCGCAACAGTTTTTATTGCTGTCAGTTTTATTGACCTTGTTATTAGCGATTGCGGCGGTAGTCGTGTCGATGACACATTATTGCCGTAGCCGTCATCAATTAATTGCAGTATTAAAAACGTTAGGGGCAGGGCGTCGTGCATTACGTCAATGGATTATTGGGCAATGGTTAGTGATTTTGATTGCCGCCGCTTTACTTGGCTCACTATTAGGTTTGGCATTTGAAGGTATTCTTATGCAAATCTTAGGGGCAATGTTGCCGAAGGAACTGCCACCTGCCAGTTCGATGCCTTGGGTTTGGGCAATTGGTACATTATTTATTATTGCTATTGTTGTTGGAAGTCGCCCTTATTACCAATTAATGGCTACTCAGCCATCACGGGTTTTGCGTGAAGATGCAAGGTCACCAATTTGGCCGCTATATTATTATCTTCCCATCGTCATATTTATTGTTGTCGGCGGCTTGTTTGTGTTTGCTGGAGTGAATCCACTACTTTGGTCGATTCTAGCGGGTATTGTGGTAGTGGCTATTTTATTAGCGTTAATTGGTTGGTTAGGGCTATGGGGTCTACGGCATATTAAGTTTCGCCAACTTAGTCTCCGCCTTTCTGTGAGCCGTTTATTACGCCAACCATTGCAAACCATCACTCAGATGAGCGCATTTTCATTGTCATTTATGTTGTTGGCGTTACTAATATTGGTGCGAGGTGATTTATTAGATCGTTGGCAGCAGCAGCTACCCGCAGATAGTCCCAATTATTTCTTGATCAATATGAACCAGTCACAGCTTAAACCGGTGACGGAGTTACTGGCACAGTATCAAGTACAACCTACGGAGTTTAACCCTATCGTTCTTGCGCGTTTGACGGACATTAACGATCAATCAGCCATTGAATGGGCCGATAAACGCGACCCAAATAATAATACAGTCAGACGTGAGCTGAGCTTGACATGGCAATCAACCTTGGCGCCTGCGAATGTGGTCGATGAAGGGACATGGCCACCTAAAGCGGGAGAAGTTTCGATTGAGCAAACGGTGGTTAAAGAGCTCGGTTTAAAAATTGGTGATAAATTAACGTTTAACGCTGGGGCTCAGGTATTTAATGCCACGGTAAGCAGTATTCGTACGGTTGATTGGGAAAGCTTGCGTCCAAACTTTTATTTTATTTTTTCTGAAGAAACGCTTTCTGCAATGCCTACTACTTGGCTCAGCAGTTTCCATTATGAAGGGGATGGACAATTATTGACGCAGCTTAGCCGTCATTACCCAACGATTAATGTGCTTGATACTGGTGCGATTATTACCCAAATCCAGCAAATTCTTCAGCAAGTAAGCCAAGCCTTAGAAGTCATGGTTGTATTGGTTATTTTCTGTGGCTTATTACTGTTGTTGGCACAAATTCAAGTGGGAATGAGCCAACGAGAGCGAGAGCTTGTGGTATATCGCACACTTGGAGCCAGCAAAAAATTAATGCGTAGAACGTTATGGAGTGAATTCGCATTACTTGGCGTAATGGCGGGGCTTGCAGCAGCCTTTGGGGCAGAAATTGCGTTGTGGTTATTGCAACGTAAAGTGTTTGACTTCCCTTGGCAACCAGAGTGGCGTATGTGGATACTATTGCCATTGTGTGCAGCAATTTTATTATCCATTTGCGGTGGTTGGCTAGGGTTACGTTTATTAGGCACGGGCAATCAACATCGCCGTTTACCGAATAGTTAATACTCTTCAAACCTCAAGTTGTAGGAGGACTGCAACTTGAGGTATTTAGAAAGCTATAATGCTAAGTAAAAATACCTAATTTCACTATTCATTGAATACTATAAAAATTCTTGTTTTTCAGTAAAATAACTGTCTTCAATCCTTCATAAAAGCTTCATTCATCAACGTTATGATTCGGCTGTCGATTATTGATAGCCTTACAATGGAAACATAACATGACCCGCCACAATTCTATCAAACATAAATTAGGTTCTTTGTCATTATTGGCAAGTTTAGTGTCATTTAGCCTCACCGGGTTTGCTCAACAAGAAGTGCCAGCAACATTGGCTGGACACTCAATTTTGCCCGTTAACTCAACGGTTCCAGCACCAGAAAATGCCCCATCAGACTTACAAATCAGTGGCAAATTTACGACGGGTACCCGCATCGATACTTTAGGTAAAGTGGAAGGAAAATCAGCGGATCGCCCGACTGGGATGCATATTCCAATTAAAGGGCAGCCATTACAAGGGCATTCTGGGATTAAACGTATGTCTGATGGGACATATTGGGTGCTGACGGATAATGGCTTTGGCAACAAAGTAAACTCCCCTGACTCGATGTTATACATCACTCAGTATGATATTGATTTCAAATCAGGTAAAACCACACCACTGAAAACAGTTTTCTTCCAAGACCCAAATAAAATTATTCCTTTTCATATCATTAATGAAAGTACCAAAGAGCGCTATTTGACAGGCAGCGATTTTGATCCAGAAAGTTTTCAATTTGCGGATGGGGCATTATGGGTGGGGGATGAGTTTGGTCCTTATTTAATCAAAATGGACTTAGATGGCAAGGTATTAGCCTTGTTTGAAACACAAGTAGATGGAAAGAAAATTGTTTCTCCTGACCATTACCAAATCACCACGCCAAGTAAACCCACGGATAGAGTGGCTTTCCAAGTCAATCGTTCAAAAGGTTTTGAAGGCATGGCATCATCACCTGACGGGGCAAAACTATACCCAATGTTGGAGGGGGCGATTTGGCATGATGAGAAGCAAGATTATGAAACTGTAGAAGGTAAACGTGCCGCACGTATTCTTGAGTTTGATGTAAAAAAACAAGAGTGGACAGGAAGAAGCTGGTTGTATGTCTTTGAAGATGATCAAAATGCCATTGGTGACTTTAACTTAATTGATGATACTCATGGCTTAATTATTGAGCGTGATAATGGTGAAGGAACCGCAGATAAAGCCTGTGCTGAAGGTAGCCATAAGACCGAGAATTGTTTTAGTAACCTAGCTAAGTTTAAGCGTGTATATCGAATCGAATTTTCAGATAAAAATGTCGGTGGGGCGGTTGATAAGCAGGCGTATATTGATTTAATGAATATCAAAGATCCTGATAATAATGCGAGAAAACCGCTAAACGATGGCGTGTTTACGTTCCCATTCTTCACCATTGAAAACGTCGATATCGTTGATAATGAACATATTATTGTTGGAAATGATAATAACTATCCGTTTTCTTCTAGTCGTGAACCAAATAAAGCAGATGATAATGAATTCATTTTATTAAAGGTGCCAGAACTGTTAACACCTTAATTTATAATAGTTTTGTGCCATCAAATGAGTAAATAGTGGCACAGCTAATCTGTTGGTATGATAGTTTTTTGCATGCTCAATAATACGCACGTTTGATCTGTCGTCTGGATAGATGATGACGTTTTCCCTTGGTCTTGATATTTTCCCGAGCTCGCACTCGGGATTTTTTATGCTTTGTTGAGAACAGGCGGTTTCATCATTAAAGTGAGGAGCAAAATAATCACCACAGGGGCGGCAATTACTAAAAATGCAGGGGTAAAACTACCGGTTAAGTCCTTGATGCCACCAGCAATAAAAGGTGCTAAACAGGCGATGGTGGAAATTAAATTGACGACAGAAAATAGCTCTAGGTAAGGCCCTCGGCCAAAGTAATTAGACAACAAAACACTGGATGCAAGGAAGGTCATACCGTAGCCAATACCAACACAGAGCACAAAGAGAATTAACCATAGCCAAGATGTGGCAATACTCAGGAAAATTACGCCGAGTACCATAATGATCAGGCTGCTAATCAATAGTTTTTTCGGCTCAAGCCATTCGCCTGCTGCACCTCCGATAAATCGTGAGAATGCATTAACAAAAGCCATTGTGCTAAGTAATGAAACGGCAACTGTCATACCAAACCCTCGCTCTTCAATATGGGCAACAGCAAAGCTGTTTACCGTGATCCCACACCATAAGAACGAAGTATAAGTCGCTGCAATTAAATAAAATTGCCATGTGCGTAACGCTCGACCAACCGTCCACACTTCCGCGGTGCGGTAAATAGGTTTGCTATCATCACGAACTTGTTTTTGCATCACACGTTTAGCATGTTCTTGCTCTTGTTTGCCTTCACGTAACATAAAAATAGTGATCAGTGTAATTATACTCAGGTATACCGCACAGAGTACCCAGTGCATACGCCAAGAGCCTAGCTGGTTTGAGGCGTAAAAGTAAATCCAAGGCCCTGCAACACCGCCTAAGCCACCAATGGTGAAATATAACCCGAAGGCAAGGGACTGTTTTTCAAATAAGCGGGAAAGTACATAGGTACCAGGAACGGTTGCCAATAAAGTGAAACCAATACCAATTAATGCCGTACCTAAAAAATAGCTACTAATGGCTTGTGTGGCGTAAAGGCTATAAAACCCGGCAACAAAGACAGCGGTTCCCAGTAACAGTGTTGCTCTCACGCCTACTTTACGGATCAATAAGGATGGGAGAAAGCTGGCGAGTCCACAAGTTAGCCCAAGCAAGGTAAAACCAAAGCCAGCTTCACTCCAGCTCCATTTTAGCTCGCTGATCATCTCAGGTAATACGACGCCAAGAGAAGTGAAGGTCGTTGCTGTGGCTAAAAAATAAACCAGCCCTAAAAGGATAAGAATGCACCATTGGTAAAACGGGCTAAACGGCTGTGAAGACATAATAACTCCAGTAATGCCGTATTCCTTCAATCAGGGGATTTATATTTTGAATGACGGCGAAAATAGCATAATGCCCGAAAATAGATTCGGGCATCGAATAGGGCTATTTTCCCTATTTATTGATGAGAGTACCAGTCTAATTTTTTATTTGCCCACTCAATGCCACTTTTGTACTCATTTGGTAAAAGAGGGATGAGTGAATTTAGGGTGAAAATCAATTGCTGGCAGTCACGGTGAGATAAATTTAAATGCCCTACTTTACGCGCAGGACGAACTTCTTTTTCATACCAGTGCAGATTAACCAGCGGCAAGCTAAGCCATTGTAAATTAATATCGGTACCAATTAAATTTACCATAACCGCTGGGGAATAAACCTCAGGAGATGGCATCGGTAAGTTTAAAATAGCCCTTAAATGTAGCTCGAATTGGCTGATGGATGCGCCATTTTGCGTCCAGTGCCCGCTATTATGGACACGAGGGGCAATCTCGTTGATTAATAGTTTATCGCCAACGATAAAACATTCCATCGCCATGACACCGATATAGCCGAGTTCATCCATGACCGCACTTAACATCCCTTGAGCTTGGTCTTGTAAGGGATTCTTTGATTTAGGAAAGGCAACACTGGTACGTAAAATACCGTCTTGATGCAGGTTATGAGTGATAGGGTAAAAAACAGACTCACCTGCGGCATTACGTGCCCCAATTACCGAAACTTCAGCATCAAATGGGATACCTTGTTCAACGATGCACTCGCCATAAATTTCTGTGGGTAAGTCTTTTTCATCGCCGGGGCGAACACGCCATTGGCCGCGCCCATCATAGCCGCCTGTTCTGCGTTTCACTATCAAAAAATCACCTAAAGTGGTGAACAGTTCAGGCCATTGCTCAGGGGACTCAAGTAATGCCCACGGTGCGGTAGCCAAATTTAAGCTATCAAATAAACTTTTTTGTGGGAACCTATCCGCTAAGCGTGGAAAAATATCGCGGTTAATAAACGCATTATGGCGAGCGAGTTCTTTAGTCAGTGGTGTTTCAGGCCAACGTTCTATTTCAGCGGTGATCACGCTTTGTTGGTAAGGAACAGCTTCTGGCTCTGCATCAAGGCCAACAGGAAAAACGGCAATTCCTAATGGTTCCCCCGCTTGGCGGAGCATGCGACCTAATTGACCATTGCCAAGGACACAAACGGGTTTCATTAGGCTTCCCTCGGGTCTGGGTGATTTAACACATCGTTAGTTTGCGATTCTCGCCATGTTGTGAGACGGCTAAATACTGTGGAGTCGCTAATCGCTAAGATTTGAGCCGCTAATAATGCGGCATTAGCGGCACCGGCTTTACCTATAGCTAAGGTACCGACCGGGATACCTTTGGGCATCTGTACAATCGAATACAAACTATCCACGCCACTGAGTGCGGCGCTTTGTACAGGAACGCCAAAAACAGGCACCAACGTTTTCGCTGCTAACATACCCGGTAAATGCGCTGCGCCACCTGCACCCGCAATAATTACATCAAACCCATTTTTTTTGGCATTTTCAGCAAAGGAAAATAACTTATCAGGGGTACGGTGTGCTGAGACGATTTCGACATGGAAAGGGAGTTGCAGTTCAGTCAACACGTCAGCGGCATGCTGCATGGTTGCCCAGTCACTTTTTGAACCCATAACAATGGCGATTTTTGCCGCAGATTGAACAGTCATTGAGTGCTTTCCTGTAGTGAAAAAACATGCCCCGAAGATGGGGGAAATTGAATTGCGGTGATCATATCACGGTAACGCGACAAGGAAAACGTTTGCGTGGTGAATAATTAGACAAACGATCGTGAATATGAGCAGATATTTATGGCTAGTTAAATTGATTCAAATGGAAAGAAAATCAGTTCAACACCTTGTTCATTGATGATAAAGGCAGAACCTTCATGGTGCCATGCACCCAATACACCACGGTAATGTAACTTGCCATTAATATTGATTTCATGGATAGCAGGACGGTGGGTGTGACCGTGTATCAACCATTGTGCTTGGTGCTTTTGCATCACATTGCTTACTGCTTGGGGATTTACGTCCATGATGGATTCGGCTTTCATACTGCTGGCATATTGGCTATTTTTACGCATTTTTTGTGCGACCTGGCGACGAATAAATAGCGGCAGCGAAAGAAATAGCCGTTGTATCCACGGGGTATGAACTTTTTTGCGATAATTTTGGTAGGCCGCGTCATCAGTACACAAGGTATCACCATGCATGATGAGAATACGTTTACCATTTAGTTCTAGTAATGTTTCTTGCGGTAAAATGGTCATGCCACACTGTTTGGCATAGCGCTTGCCAATTAAAAAGTCACGATTACCATGAATGAAATAACAAGGAATACCTAGATTGGTGAGCTGTTTTAGCTCATTTGCGACAAGTTGATGAAGGGGATTGTTATCATCATCGCCCACCCAATAGTTGAAAAAATCGCCGAGGATATACAGGCTTTCGGCATGGATGGCTTGCTGTTGAATAAAATTGATAAAACCGGCGGTGATCGCCGGCTCATCTTCACTCAAATGCAAATCTGCAATGATGTAAGTGGACATGCGTTCAGGCTTACTCGCTGACAGTCACTTTTTCGATGATAACGTCTTCACGCGGAACGTCTTGGTGGAAACCACTACGGCCAGTTGAAACGCCCTTGATTTTGTCAACAACATCCATACCTTCAACGACTTCAGCAAATACACAGTAACCCCAACCATCTGGGCGCTCTGAACGGAAGTTTAAGAAGTCATTGTCCACAACGTTGATAAAGAATTGTGCTGTTGCTGAGTGCGGATCATTAGTTCGAGCCATTGCTAAGGTACCACGGCTGTTTTTTAAACCGTTGTTAGCTTCGTTTTTAATCGGCGCTTTAGTGTTTTTTTGTTCCATTCCAGGTTCAAAACCACCGCCTTGGATCATGAAACCATTAATAACGCGATGAAAAATGGTATTATTGTAAAAACCTTCACGGCAGTAGGTTAAAAAGTTTTCGACTGTAACGGGAGCTTTATCGTCAAACGTTTTGATAACAATGTCACCGTGATTGGTATGAAATGTAACCATAATAGCTATCCTGAATAATTGTTTTTTATGCGCTGTCTTGCGAAAGCGTTGAGATCAGCAAGTTTATATCACAGATAAAACCTGACTTGAAGCGACAGAGCGTATTGAGCTTGTTTTATAGCATAACAGGCGCATATTAAATACACTGAAAAAACCACGAAGAATGGGAAGCTAAACCCTTGCATTCTTAAGGTGATCGGGGTTCAATAACATGATATTTTATCGATAGAAATCAATAATCATTTTTCAAATAAATGGAAAAGTTCAGATGCTACAAATTTTTAATACACTAAGTCGTCAAAAAGAAGAGTTTAAGCCCATCCACGCAGGAAAGATTGGGATGTATGTGTGTGGCATCACTATCTACGACTTGTGTCATATCGGCCATGGCCGTACATTTGTGGCATTTGACGCAATTAGCCGCTATTTACGTTATTTGGGTTATGACTTGAATTATGTACGTAATGTGACCGATATTGACGATAAAATCATTAAACGTGCAGCAGAAAATAATGAAAGCGTCGATGAACTAACAACTCGTATGTTAGCGGAAATGCATAAAGATTTTGATGCATTAAATATTTTACGTCCTGATAGCGAGCCTCGTGCGACTCGCCATATTGGTGAAATTATTGCGTTAACTCAAAGCTTGATTGAACGTGGGCACGCTTATGTGGCTGATAATGGCGATGTGATGTTTGAAGTGAAAACAGACCCTAATTATGGTTTGTTATCACGCCAAGACTTAGAACAGCTGCAAGCGGGGGCGCGAGTTGAAGTGGCTGATGTTAAACGTAATCCAATGGATTTTGTCTTGTGGAAAATGTCTAAAGAAGGTGAACCGAGCTGGGAGTCTCCTTGGGGGTTAGGACGTCCGGGGTGGCATATTGAGTGTTCTGCTATGAACAGCAAAACCTTAGGTCACCATTTTGATATTCATGGCGGCGGCTCTGATTTAATGTTCCCTCATCATGAAAATGAAATTGCTCAGTCAACCTGTGCACATGATGGCCCTTACGTGAATTACTGGATGCACTCCGGTATGGTCATGGTAGACAGAGAGAAAATGTCTAAATCTCTCAATAACTTCTTTACTATCCGTGATGTACTTGAATATTACGATGCAGAAACGGTGCGTTATTTCCTGTTGTCTGGTCATTATCGTAGTCAACTTAATTACACAGAAGAAAACCTAAAACAGGCACGTACTGCACTTGAGCGTATGTATACTGCATTACGTGGCACAGATAAGTCAGCCTCACCTGCTGGTGGAGAAGAATTTAAAGCGCGTTTCATTGAAGCGATGAATGATGATTTTAATACACCAGAGGCTTATTCGGTATTGTTTGACATGGTTCGTGAAGTTAACCGATTGAAATCAGAAGACATGTCATCAGCAAATGGTATGGCTGCGCAGCTTCGTGAATTAGCAAGTGTATTGGGTTTATTAGAGCAAGACCCTGAAGCCTTTTTAAAGGGCGGTGTACAAGCAGGAGATGACGCGGAAGTCACTAAAATCGAAGCATTGATTAAGCAACGCAATGATGCACGCCAAAGTAAAGACTGGGCGTTAGCTGATGAGGCTCGTGATGCGCTGACGGCAATGGGGATTGTTCTCGAAGACTCGTCTGCGGGTACGACTTGGCGTCGTAAGTGATTGGCAGATAACTCAATTTTATTATAATCTTATTATAATGTGATAAATTGAATATTTAGATTTTAATTTATCACGATAAGATGAGCCAAAAGAGATAATCCCACTACTGGGGGGCACTTCATCGATAGCTGGTACCGTATTTTCAGTACCAGCGCACGGCCCAAAGGATGATAATCTCGGTAAAATAACGTACTTTAAATGCGTTCATACAAAGAGCCTTAGTAACGAAATAGTTAATTTAGCATACCAGTCACTTAAATTTTGCTGCAACAGTGTCATGGAGACCGCAGACTACCCTCGTCGATAATTAAATTAATTTTCTGATCTTCTGCAAGGCTTTATGTAGGTTTTCATAGCTGACGGATCCTAGCGCAATCCGTATAGCTTGGGGCACGTTCTGCGAAATACAAAAAGGTTCGGCAGTTGAAACCGAAATATTATTTTCCATTAATATTTTAGCAACGTTGTCAGCCCTCATATCATCTGGGAGTGGAAGCCATGCAAAATATGAATCAGGATGTGATATACAGGTCATGTGTCCAAGAGTTTCTTTCAGTATTCTCTGTCGCTCACGTGCATCGCGCCTTTTCAACATTTCAAGCCGTGATACCGTCCCGTCCTGAATCCAATTACAGACCAGTGACACAATAAGAGATGGTGTATTCCATGTTGTTGCTCTTACGACTCTTTCAAGAGCAGGACGATAAGCCTCTGGACAGATAATTACGCCAATCCGTAACCCTGTAGCCACATTCTTGGAAAAGCCGGTTATGTATATGGTTCTTTCTGGAGCAAAAAAAGCAACGGGAGGGGGCTGGGTTTTCACCAGATAATGATACGCAGCATCCTCAATTATTAGCAGATCATTTGAACGTGCAATATTAACAATTTCTTTACGTTGTTCATGGCTCAGTACCCAACCTAGAGGATTATGTAAAGTAGGCATTACATATATGGCTCGAACGTGTCTTAATCTACAAATTTGACGCAGAGCCTCAAGATCAGGCCCGCTGTTTTTTATTGGGATGGCTATCAGTTCCAAATGATACAATGCACCAAGAACTTTAAAACCCGAGTAGGTTAGTGCATCTACTGCTACCACATCTCCAGGTCTCAGGAGTCCCATTACTGTGACGGTTAAACCATGCTGAGCACCATTGACTATAATCACGTTGTCCGCATTTGGTTCAAAATCACCACGAGAAAGATGCCCTGCAATAATGTGTCTATCAGATAACCTTCCTGCATGTGGTTGGCACCGCAAGTACGATTCAATATCGCCAGAACTAGAGATTTGCCTTAGGGCTTCACGAAGTAATTCTCCCTGTCCCGGTAGGGATGGATAATTAAAATTTAGGTCTATTAAGCCGGCCGATACATCATGCTGATCGATACCATGCCCAGGGGGAAGTGATATTTCCCTGACAAAAGTTCCCCGTCCGATCTCTCCACTGATTAAACCCATGGCCTCTAATTCGGCATAGACTCTGGTCGCTGTAGCCAGTGAAATACGCATACTGGCAGCCAGATCCCTGTGTGTAGGCAACCGAGTACCTGCCGTCAACTCTCCAGATCGAATTAAATCAACGTATTTATCAACAATTATTTTGTACTTGTTTTTCATCGAATGTATCTATGACAATAATTTGATTGTAATGCATTTACTACACTAATATTAATTTAAAAGCAACAGAGCTTAGCTCATCAGGTTTCAAGTCTAGTTCTGTGCTGTTTTACTCAGCTTAAAACGCTTAATACACTGAAATATAATATAAATTACAGTTAAAAATAGAGTCGAGTTGATAATGGAACATAACGGAATATGGGGCATGACTCGTATTTCATTAGTTAATTTTATCTCAGGAGTTTTTAAGATGATAACACTGGAAAATGAGGTTCAGACCCAGTCTCTACAGATTCAGGAAAGTACTTTTATTGAAGAAAAAGCATTTCGTTCTCGGGTGGTATTAGTGTTTGGGAACATCACGGATACGATCGCAGCTGAGACTGTTCGCAGGCTGCTGACACTAGATGCAGAATCAAGCGACCCCATTACAATGATAATATCGTCACCAGGAGGGCATCTTGAGTCAGGCGATGTAATACATGATGTATCCCGTTTTGTATCTTCACCAGTCAATATGGTAGGTACAGGATGGGTAGGTAGCGCAGCTACGCATCTATACCTTGGGGCCCCCCGTGAAAGACGATTCTGCCTACCGCAAACGCGTTTTCTCATTCACCAGCCAAGTGGCGGAACAGGAGGGGCTGCCAGCGATATAGCTCTTCAGGCTGCGGAAATCATTAAAGCACGAGAACGAATTGCTAGGGTGATTGCTCGGGAAAGTGGTCAACCGTTGGAGCGGGTGATTGATGATATTGAGCGTGATTTGTGGATGTCTGCATCAGAAGCCGTTGCATATGGATTAGTCTCTCGCATCATTACTCGTCGAGAAGAGCTTCTCCATGTTGATAATCGCTGAATTACTAAGAATAAGTGAGTTAAATAACTCGCCAATATTTAAGGTATTTATCTAATAAACATAGTAAATGTCCTAGATGGAATATTTCATTACTTTCCATATAGATGGATAGATGGCTAAGAAAACAATTAATTCATTTTTCAACAGCAAAAAGATACCGCCGGTAAGCCATTGAGCTATGGTAGCTGGTTAGAGGATATTTCATGTCAACAGATATTCTTATCGCATTTATTATTTATGCATTTGTTACCTCAATTACACCAGGGCCTAATAACACTATGTTGCTTGCATCAGGTCTGAATTATGGTTTTAAACGTAGCATTCCCCATGTTCTTGGTATTAGTCTAGGTTTTGCTCTAATGGTAATTGCTGTTGGTACTGGTCTTGGTCGCGTGTTCGAAAATTGGCCTCAGCTGTATACAGCCTTGCGCATCTGTGGTGCTACTTATTTAATCTATTTGGCATGGAATATAGCCACAGCTGTGCCGATGTTGCAAGTGTCTGAATCATCATCTCGCCCATTTGGCTTCTGGAAAGCAGCTGGATTTCAGTGGGTTAATCCTAAAGCGTGGATTATGGCGACTGGCGCCATTACCACTTATTTACCTCAGAGTGAGAATATTCACTCTGTGATATTTTTATCATGTTTATTCGCAATTATTAATGCACCGAGTGTGAGCATATGGGTCACTTTTGGCGCGACTTTGCGCCACTGGCTAAACGATATAAAGTATTTCCGAATTTTTAACGTATGTATGTCGATACTTTTATTAGTATCCCTTTATCCATTGTTATTTCTCTGACAGAAAATATAGCTCGAGTATAAATATAATCCACGAGACTAACTTATTAAATTAGGTGCAACCTTACAATATGAGGCATTTTATGCTAACACTTCTCGGTAGAACATCATCAATCAATGTACGTAAAGTGCTTTGGACATGCAACGAATTGGGTTTACAGTTTCAACATGAAGAATGCGATATTGATTTGACAGCCTCGACGCCGATGCAATCAGGTTTTGTATTCACTGAACTAAACCCCAATGCCATGGTACCCGTATTGTTGGATAACGAGTTTGTTCTGTGGGAGTCAAATACCATCATTCGTTATCTCGCCAATCGTTATGGAGATGGTTCATTATACCCCCATGCCGCTGAGGCGAGGGGACGAGTTGATCAATGGCTGGATTGGCAAGCTTCTGAGCTCAACCGCGCTTGGAGTTATGCATTCATGTCCTTGGTACGGAGGTCTCCGGAGCACGATGATACATCGCAAGTCCTGAAGTCAATACAAAATTGGAGCCGTTTTATGCGTATACTGGACGATCGACTCAAACAGACGGGAGCCTATGTTTCTGGCGGTGAATTTAGTTTGGCTGATGTGGCTATTGGCCTATCTGTCCACCGATGGTTCGGTACCCCGTTAGATCATCCTCAGCTTGATGCCGTGCAGGGCTACTACCAACGTATAACAGAGCGCCCAGGATTCCAGAAACATTGTATTGGCACACCATGAATATTTAACTGAGCATCCGGATTACAAGTTAACAAATTCAGATACTTTTTCATAATACGTTGAGTGGTCATTGGCAAAATTTCTCTAGCGATGTAGGGCAGAGTTACTGACCGAAATGACTGGTGACCAAATTAATTGTCAATTGAAGTCCAGACTTTCATAACGCTATAAACCTCAACGTCTAAAGATGCTCATAATTCACTTTCAGCACAAAAGATAGTATTGGGCTTACGAGGGGCAGGAAACCTGACAATGATACAAAATGAATCCCAATATAATATTTTGTTGGCATTAAATAAAATATTGCAAGACAAAAAATCCCCCAGTTAAGGGGGAAAATAAAACTTCCAATACTTACATACTAGGAACTGAGTTTTTAACGCATGGCTCAGGCAATACTTGCCATTTGTTGTTCAACCTCAGGTGGCGTCGCTTTTTTGAGTGCAGCATACAGTACGCCTGAAATAATGGTTCCGACAATAATAGAGAGTAAATACAATAGAATATGATTTACTGCGCCTGGGATTAGCAGGACAAATAACCCGCCATGCGGTGCCATTAATTGAATGCTGAAATACATTGATAGAGCCCCAGTGATCGCACCACCAATAATACAAATAGGCAGGACACGGATAGGGTCTTTGGCAGCAAATGGGATGGCACCTTCTGAGATAAAACAGAGGCCTAGAACAAATGAAGCCTTGCCTGCTTCTCGCTCTGCGGGAACGAATTTATGGCGAGCCAGCAATGTTGAGATCCCCATAGCGAGAGGGGGAACCATACCCGCAGCCATGATGGCAGCCATTGGGCCGTAAGTTTGTGAACTGAGTAAACTGACACCAAATGCATAAGCCGCTTTATTAATAGGCCCTCCCATGTCGGTACACATCATGGCACCTAATATTGCGCCTAAAATAATGGCATTTGTACCTTGAATAGAAATCAACCATATCGTTAATTTATTCATCAAGAAAGCGGCGGGGTGACCAATAATATATATCATTGATAACCCTGTAACGAGGGTCGAAAGTAGAGGAATGATTAATATCGGTTTTAGCGCAGACATTGACGCAGGGAGTTTGATTTTTGAGCTGAGAAATAGAGCGCAATACCCTGCTAAGAAACCAGATACAATCCCTCCTAAAAAACCCGCCCCTAATGTGACAGCAAGAGCACCACCTACTAAACCGGGGGTTAATCCTGTTCTATCGGCAATAGAGTAAGCAATATAGGCGGAAAGGACAGGAACCATCAGGCCAAGTGCCGTATCACCACCAATGACTTTAAGTGCCCAAGCTAAACTCCCTTCAACTTGTGAAGCATCTAACCCAAAAGCAAAAGATAAGGCTGTACAGAGACCGCCTGCTACAACCATAGGAAGCATATAAGAAACACCCGTTAGTAAGTGCTTATAAATACCTCTTTTTTCTGTTTTAGCTGGAGTGGTTGACGTTTGCCCCTCAACAACGAAAGTCGTGGCTTCTTTTTGGGCCTTATCTAACTCTTGGGCCGTTTTTTTCAATGCCGCACTGGTTGAGGTGCGGTACATTTTTTTACCCGCAAATTTATCAACATTGACTTCAATATCCGCAGCTACAATGACTAAATCAGCTTTGGCGATTTCGTCAGGCGTAATTTCATTTCCTACACCGACAGATCCGCGAGTTTCTACTTTGATGTTCCAACCGCGTTTTTTGGCTTCAGCCTCAAGAGCTTCAGCAGACATATAGGTATGCGCAACCCCTGTAGGGCAGGCGGTTACGGCTAAAACAGAGAAAGGTGCTGTATGATCAGTCTTTGGCGCTTTTTCTGCTATTTGTTTTGCATCATTAATAGCGGATAAAAGAAATTCAGTAGGTTGTCTGAATGCTATATCAGGAGAGCCGAAATAAACTTTTTTACCCTCACAAGAAAAGTTCTCAGCTAATTGATTGCCAAAAGCGATAATGATATCGGCCTCTGCAATTTGTTCGGTGAACGTGATAGATTGAGAGATAGCCGCTTTTTTTATGGCATCAATGGCTAGCCAAACAACAACAGGGCCTTGTTGATGACTTGGGGCGATTAATATTTTCATGTTATTCATTCTCATTATGCCGTGAAAGGTTGTAAGTCAACTTTAGCCATCATTCTTGCGAGCTGTGTTCTGTCTGTAATACCAACATTCGGTTGTGAAACAGCGAGCGCAGAAATGGCGGTAGCAAGTCGCAATGTATGCTCACTCGTTTGTCTCATAATGAGTCCATAAATGAGCCCTCCGACCATAGAGTCACCAGCACCAACGGTACTGATAACTTTGCATTCAGGAGGTTTTGCAAACCATGCTCCGGATGAATTCACCCACATAGCTCCTTCTTCACCTAAAGAAACAACCACATGAGCAATCCCTTGCGCTCGGAGTTGATTGGCGGCATCAACAATGTCTTTACGAGTTGGTAGGGGCTTGCCTGCCCAAATTTCCAACTCGCGGTGGTTAGGCTTCACAAGCCATGGAGATGCTTTGAGCCCGGCGACGAATGCTTCGCGACTGCTATCAAAAATGATACACATACATTTTTCACGTAAGCGCTTCATCCATTGGGTAAAATCATTTAAATCAATTCCTTGAGGTAAGCTACCACTCACACAAATCATGTCGAATTGCCCAGCCCAACTCAATGAATCAGAGACAAACCTCTGCCAGTCAGATTTTGTAACGTTAAAACCCGAAAAGTTGAAATCAGTTACGGAGCCCGTTTCTTCTGTGAGTTTTACGTTGATGCGGGTGCGACCTTCGACAACTTGAAAACGGTTAGCTATCCCAAGTTCACTAAAGGCTTTTTGAAAACCATCTTGATTTTCTTTTCCTAAAAAACCGCCTACAGTGATATCAATATCTAAATTTTTTAATACTTTAGCGACATTTATGCCTTTCCCTGCTGCATGCAGACCGGCTGTTTTTACTAAATTGACATCACCACGATGGATATCGGGTAATAAGCCCACCAAATCGTAGGCTGGATTTAATGTGATTGTTGCGACTCTTCTGCTCATACGATTTCTTCTCCAAGTCCTGAATTAATCGCTTCGCCAATAGCGTCTATTGCTTGTTGGGCATCAGGACCTTCCGCATGAACGCGTAAGCGATGGCCACATTTAGCCCCTAGACTGACAATTTTCATTAAGCTTCGCCCATTTACAGGCGTTGCCATTCCATCAAGGTTACTAACGGTGATTGTGCTGTCGAATTTTTTAATAGTGGTAACGAGCATGGTACTTGGGCGTGTATGTAAGCCATGTGGATTACGTACAGTAAATTCTTTGGTGATCCCAGACTCATCAAGGCTAGGTGGTTGTTCATTATCCTGTGTGTTATTGCCTGTAAATAAGGCGACTAATTTGTTAACGTCATCATTTTCAATAATAGATTGAAAATTTTGTTCTTCTAATAACCATTTGATTTTTTGTAGGAAATCGCCTGAATTTTTATCCGAATATGAAATGGTGATTAGCGCATTAACTGGATTGTCTTGATAAGTAAAGGGGGTTTTGACAATGGATAATGCAATGGCATTATGAATATTTCCAACAGGGCTATCACTTATCCAAATGCCTTTTCCTAAATATGAAGTAGGCATTGTCAGAACAGATGTAATGAAGTCAGTGCTCACTGACTGAGAGTTCTGAAGATGAATAATATTCTGTATTTTTAATGTATCAATATTATCGACATTGGCGTTGATCGTGACCATGCTCTCGTCAAAATTGATGGGCTGGGCTTGGTTCTCTCCCATGAGGAGTTGCTTTAACTCTTCAGGAGAATTGGCTTTTGCCATAGCATTAGCGATGCTTTCATCACTAATAATGTGTGTCAATTGGCGCAACAACTCCAAATGTTCATTTGATTGGGCTGCAATTCCTATAACAATATAAGCCGTTTGCTCTTCTCCCCAATCAATTCCATCAGGGAACTGAAAAATAGAAAAACCGGTTTTTATTACTTGGTCACGGGTGTCTGTTGTGCCATGAGGGATGGCAATACCATTTCCCAAAAACGTAGGGGCTTGCTTCTCTCGATTAAGCATACCTTGTACATAGCCGCTTTTTACATAGCCAGATGTTTCTAAGGCTTTGGCAACTTGCTCGATAGCCTTTGTTTTATCCGGTGCAGTGGCTGCAAGGTGGATATCGTTAATTGATAGGTTAAACATAATCTCTCCTGATTATTCTTGATAACCGGATCAGCCAGAGTGCCTACAAGCGGATCTGATTGTTCGTTAATCATGTTATCGTTAACAAAGATTAGCTGAATCGTTTAGTCTTGTCTATGGAATGGAGGTGTAAATTGCTGAAAATGAGATCTAAGTTAAACTTTATTGGGTGGGTTTATATGCTGTTTTTTCAACTAGCTGAAGTTTTGCTGAAATAAATTATTTAATTTAAACAACAGATTAGGTATTTTAAATTAATGTCTATTAACTAAAATAGGTTAGCGTAATTTTAAGAAAAATAAATTGATGAAAATGAATGAGTTTAGGCAGAAAATAATGTGGGTTGTTAGTTGTAGGGGAACTCAGGAGGGTAAGCTGAAATATTCCAGCTTACCCAAATACACTATTCTTCGATTTTGATTTGTTCATCGCCCATAGAGACGATTTTGCCAGCTACAATTTTGCAGCGTTTGCGCGTTTCGACAATACCATCAACCTGTACTAGACCTTCAGCAATCATTGCCTTGGCCATTGCACCGCTTTCTGCCCAGCCCTCAATTTTTAATAAATCACACAGCTCGACGTGCGGGTGCCCATCAAGTTTGAATATTTCCATGGTTACTCCAAATTACATTAAATATCGTGGTACTCTTCACACGCTTGCAGCGTGTTTTGGATCAGGGTTGCAACAGTCATTGGCCCAACACCACCGGGAACTGGCGTGATCCAAGAGGCTTTCTTCGCCGCTTCATCAAAATCGACATCACCGGTTACTTTACCATTTTCTAAGCGGTTAATTCCCACATCGACAACAATGGCACCCGGCTTAATCCATTCACCTGGAATAAAATTAGGCTTACCTACCGCAACGACAAGTAAGTCTGCATTGCGCACATGGTGTTCTAAATTCTTGGTAAAACGGTGAGTTACTGTTGTTGTGCAGCCAGCGAGCAGGAGCTCTAAGCTCATCGGGCGACCAACAATATTTGATGCACCAATAATCACAGCATTCAAGCCATAAGTATTGATACCATAACGCTCCAAGAGAGTGACAATGCCTTTAGGTGTACAGGGACGAAGGCGTGGAGCACGCTGGCAAAGACGACCTACATTGTAAGGATGAAACCCATCGACGTCTTTATCTGGATGAATGCGCTCAATGACTTTAACGTTATCAATACCCGCGGGTAAAGGTAGCTGGACTAAGATCCCATCAATTTCAGCATCTTGGTTCAAATTGTCTATTAGTTTTAGTAATTCAGCTTCTGAGGTTGTATCGGGTAAATCATAGGAGCGCGAAATAAACCCAACTTCTTCGCAAGCACGACGTTTACTACCAACATAGATTTGTGATGCAGGATTGGCTCCAACTAAAATAACAGCAAGCCCTGGCGCGCGTTTTCCTTGTTCTAAACGTAATTGTACTTTTTGGGCAACTTCTTGCCTAATTGTCTGCGCAATCGTTTTCCCATCAATAATTTTTGCTAACATCTGTAACTTAATCCATATATGAGACACGGTAATGTGTCTATTTTGTCAGAACTTCAGGCTATTGTCAGTTCAAACTATTACATAAAATGAGCATATAGTTATTTTAGTAGCGAAAAGCCATTGACTCAGCGCTCAGCACCCGTATAATTCAACGCCATCAGCCAGATAGGCTGCCCGCATTTTCAATGCGCCCTTAGCTCAGTTGGATAGAGCAACGGCCTTCTAAGCCGTAGGTCACAGGTTCGAATCCTGTAGGGCGTACCATTTAAAATCAATGAGTTATGTGATTTTAAAAAGAAACCCGCAAGCGATGCGGGTCAAGTAACGGGTCAAGTTAGTATTACAGCTTTTCGCTCCTGACCCACTCTTCATAAACGTGTTCTGGCCAACCTAAAAACGTACCACCTTTCGTTCTTTCTGGTTTAGGAAACTCATTTCGTTTAGCGTACATTCTCCAAATTGTAGGTTTACTCTTTCCAGTTAACTGGATCATCTCTTTCCATTTGATGTACCTTGTCGTTGTGGAAGTCATTTATCACCTCCTTTCACATATCCATTCTTTAACACCATAGCCGCAACTTCAGCGGGTACACCCAAAGACATAGCATCATCGATAATGGTGTTTAAATTTCCCATGCTGAGACTTTCAACTGTTTTTGGCCATACATTTTGCGGGACGCCATAATAAACACAATCGGCTATCTGACTGGTGGTCATTTGAATGATTTCCTCTATGGTAAAATTCATTCGTTGATAGCCGGCATCCCAAACAGCATTAGTTACATCACCCGGATCCCCACCTGCATTTTTAATGATATTGACGAGGTTAAAATCAAGCGTTGTCATCTTTCACTTTCCTTGAACGTTTTTTCTTTTTGGTGATCGGGATTAACTTTGGTGCAACGATTTGTGGTGCTGGTGGTAGAGGAGGGCATACCCCCATCCTGATATAACAGCGTTGTCTGATCCCGTGAATAATTCGAGCAGTCCAATCGCAGCCGTCATCCACATAGTGAGCCACACGAACTATCACATCATCGTAATCAACCATTTCATGTTCAGTGTTATCTTGTTCAATCACTTGTTTGCCTCCTTGCAAATGCCTTTATAAGCCCATAGAACGTGATTCGCCTTACCGTAAATCGTCGTCACTCGGAAAAAGAAACCCATTGTTGATTCATGAACTGGCGCACGAAGTAGGGCCATATCAATTAAGTGGTTTAGCTTTCTGCGTTCGGTAATGAAAGACAGGATCACTACTTTGGCTGTGTTGCCTGTTTTGCTAGCGATATATTCAATTTTCATTAGTCAATCCCCATAATCTGGTCACGTAAAGATTGAGATAATTTGTGGATATCCTTTTCCATGGCCATAGCGATTAAAATGGGTTCACCATATATTTCCGATGTTAAGGCATCCATGGCAAACAGAACGGAGCGGTCGTCTTCACTAGGCAAAATATCAATACTACCTCTGCCAAACATTAAATAAGGCAGGGCTAAATAGTGGGATGCTAAAAGAGGCGTTTTCTCCTCTTTGAATGATTTGGTTAGTAATGGAGTTAAATCAGGGTAGCGCTCTTGCATGAGAACTAATTCTGATTTCTCAAATGGCCTAAACTCTTCATCCCGATCCTGACGGTAATAAGTAACAGTGTGGCTGCCATCATCATGGCTATTAATATCAAGAAATTCCGCTTCTTCAGGTACTGAATATACAAACTGAACAGCAATGTCCTGGTTGAACTCTGCGTGATGTTTCATTCTGATTAATGCATGCCCATTAGTTGCTTCTATGTACTGGTTATTAATGTGAACAACTTTTGTTATGATGCGCGGGTCATCATTTACGGATATCAAAGCTAAAGCCGCGCGGATTAAGTCAGCATCAATATGTGGTAATTTTGTTTTCATTATTTTTCCTCCCAACCAATTGCCTGAAACAATCCCATTTTCGGGTGATACCAGCGAGTACCGCGATTTTCTGCTTCGTTCATCATGTGTTTCATTGCTGCCATGAAGTCAGCCTCATGGATGATAGCCATAGGCCTAGGCATCCCTTCTGGCGTAAGAATGGTTATCTGGTCTTTACGAATGTTGTATTGCTTGGCAAGTGTCTTACACTTATCAATAGTCATGCCTGATTTTGTTTTTGCTAGTGAGTAACCAACCCAGCCTGCAGGAATAGTGCCTTGCTTAATTTGCTCGACAACTTCATGCACCTGTTCAACTTTGTGCTCTACGCTTGATATACGGCGTTCACTTTCAAGATTCGCAAGAGCCATGGCAGCAATGAGTTCTGCTTGTGACTTAGGTTTACGTCGCTCATTTTCGAGTTCTTTCCAGCGGTCAACTAGTCGAGCTGTAAACTCAGGCGATAATTGAGCAACTACAATTATGCTGTCGCGTTTACCTTCTTCACCTGAAAATAAATAATGCTGTGGTGTCACCCCGTTCGCGGTTTTAATCCCATTCACCATTGGTGGTTTGGATATAATTCCTTTATCAACTAAGCGCTCGATAGTTCTTTTAACACTATCTTCGCGGCTACCAACTAATTCAGCGATCTCTTTCGAGGTCATTGATGCATTGGTGTTAATTAAATCATTCATAAATAACTCTCCGTCACTTTAATTTTTGCCTTAGATAAACATCTATCTGCCGCTGCCTTGCTTTCCTTTTCTTGATAACTCAAACCGTCAGGGCTGCCGGGGATTGAAATAGAAAACGCTTGGTTATATTTATCTGCAGCCCGGCGATATAATTTCTTTGCTTCTAGCTCTTTCCCTTGGTTCATTAATTGGTCAAATTTCGTCATATACATACGGCTCCCCATTTAAATAAGCAGGCATATATTTTGTAATTACATCGATTAATAACTTTCCTAGTTCGGTTATGTTTCCGTATTTTGTATAAAGCAATGCGTAAGTATCATATATATTCTTGTCTGAATACTTGCAGCGCTGCTTGCAATCTAACTCCTCATATACATCACGAAAGAAATTATTAAGATTTTCACTAGTTAATGTGATTATGACTTCTTCATTATTAACAACTGCTTTAAATTGAGGCTTTTTACCTTCATGCTTAAAATAATCTAATAGGCAGTTGATATAAGCCATTCTCCTTCTTCCTATTAATAGTTTATATTCCATTTAATCATTCCTAAATTTAGATAAAGGGATTCCCTCAGCATTGGCACTGATTTAAAATTAATTCTATTTAAACTAGATTTTAAAGTTTCTTTCTATTATCTATGGCTGCTTGCAATTGTTGGCGTAATAATTCAACTTTATCATCCAATAGAGAATGGTCTACAACTGCTTTTGCGTATTCTTCTTGCAATTTAATTATTTGTTTTTCTTTTTTCAGGTGTTCATGTAAAGCGATAAGAATGCCTTCTTTTACACCCATAAAATATTCAGTTGGTTCACCGCGCTTTACCGCAGTAGTACCATCCTCCAGTGTTACAGGAATATCTTCATAGTTTGTTTCAAAGCCTTGTTTTCTGACTTCGCGCTCAGCAATGATGCTAGAAAGCTTATTCAATGCAGAACGCTCACTAAGATAAGCACGTTTAGCACCATTAATGATATATACAGGGCGCATTTCAATGGTTATTTCACCTTTGGATGCTTTTTCAATTGCTTCAAATTTATTGTTCATATTATTTCCTTAAGTTTAAAAAAGCGATAATTCGATCTTTCATTTTTGGTAATTGATTCATTATTTCTTTAGCTTCACTTGATGCGTTTTCATAGTTGAAAAAAGAACTTACTAATTGATAATCACCATTTTCTAGTTTATATATTTTACATTCCCACTTACCGTGATGTTGCCAAAATTCATCAATGTATTTAGGGGGGGGCACATTGTTAATTTTACTAATGGTCATTGCGTTATAAGTTGCAGTATTCATAATTAATCCGTTTTCATTGTGCGCTCTATTCCTGCTAAGGTTGCGCTGGTCATTAAATCAATTTCATTAAGTAACCCAATAAATCTCCCCGCTTCTTTAGGGTAGGTTGTGAATAGCTTATTTAATAATGGCTGCATTTCTAATTTTAATTCTCTAGTATACCTTTGAGCGCATGATGCGGTTTTATGTAAATTAGAATGCTTGCTCTCAACAGGGGGGGGGGGGTAACATTAAATTATGCATTTGGAACCTCGATAGTTATCTGAGCTACATTGTCATTTGCTTGTTCGATTAACTTCAAAGCTGCTTCTAAAGTGTTTTCTATATCTTCATTGTTTAATATGGCTGAATTTAAAATTGTATTTATAATTGCTCTGGCATAAGTTAACTTTGTATTTGCAGAGTTTCTTAATTCAATATTGTTACTCATTATTCTTTCTCCAAAATATCATCGACCTCGGTTTCACATTGAGCGATTAATTGACTGGCTATATGTTTTTCGCTGTTATCTCTATTTAAATATTGAGCCGCAATTAAAAACGCTTTCACTCGGTTAAATACATCCATACATTCACTAACTTGTACTTGGGGGGGGCTGTTTTACTCATGTTCATTATCCCGTTGTGCATTTTCTTCAATTAACCAACCTGCTACAGGGTTTGATAGTTCGTAGGCTAATTCAATTAAACTATCAATGATGGTCTCTCCGGTTGTCATTCCATTCAACTGAACTAATACAGCATTCAATTGGGCGCTTTTTTTTTGCGGCGACACTTAATTTAATTTCGTGTGACATGTCACGGCTCCTGCTGGTATTTGTGATGCCAGTGATAAAACATAATCACGAATAAGCTGTAATTTCGCTGATTTCAGATCAGTTGCATAAACTTCTTTTCTGCTTCCCTTGTCAGTCTGATCACTACGCTTTACAGCAAAGAAGCAGAACTTAAATAGACCTGTACGGATATCAGGTTTAAGTACGTTGGTATTTGACGCATAATGTATAGTCGGCATTTTTTAAACTTCATTGTTAACGCGAAAAATTAAATGAAGTCATCTCACCTTCACCATAGCGTAACCAATCAGCATTAATACCTAATATCTGAGCAATTTTCCCACAGCGGGCAATGCCTGTTTCTTTTGATTTACCCGTCACCATGGCACTAACCGTTCCTTGCGATACCCCAATTAAGCCTGCCACGGTTGTCTGTGTCATTCCAGAATGTGCAAGAGCCAAACGCAGACGTGCGGCGAATGAGTTTTGGGTGGTGGTTTCGATTTTTGATGGCGTATATTCTTTGGCTGCCAGTAATGTATTAACTAGACTGTCAGCCTTGCGCAAAGACGAGTTAGTCGATCTCATAACGCATGAGATGACAGCAGAAGTTTTTTCATCTTCACACTCACCATAAGCCATTTCTAGCAACGTTATGGATTCGCGAATTTCAGCAGTAATGGTTTCGATAGTATTTTTGATTTCTACATTGCCAATAACCATAGTTAATTACCTTTGATTTGTTTCGATGCCTTAAAGGTAATTCATAACTTAACTTATTGCAATAACTAAAGTTAATAAAAGTTATTTTAATTTATAATTCACTGATTTTAAATATAAAAAAACCAGCTGTGAGAAGCTGGTTTTAGGTGAAGGGGAGTGAGTTATACCATTACTGACCACCAAAATACGCGCCCAATAATCTCAACGCTTGATAGAGGGGCAGCTTCGTCTGGGTATTCGTCAGTGTTGTAACTTTTAATTGTCAGTAAGTCTGGACCTGTTCTATAGAGTAACTTAATTCTTTTCCATCCATCCTGATTAATAGCATAAATCTTGCCATCATCAATCCTTTTATCGCTAGTAATAATTCCTACTGTTGAGCCATCTGGAAGTATGGGCTCCATACTATTCCCTCTAGCGGGAAAGCATAATATATCGGAGCCGTCAGATTTTGCGCCTATTCTTCTTAGGGTTGATTTGGAAAAGCGTAATTTAAATCCGTTGTAATCTGCTTCGCTACAAGCACCATCACCACAAGCAAACTCGATATCTTTTAGAAAAGGGACTTCGACCTCATCATCATCTAAAGGCGTTGTAGAATCCCAAGTTTTGATAGGAATCTCGCTACCAACGTTACTTTCAGTTATAGGCTTTTTATTTGAATCTGCTTGATAAGGCTCACCGACACCAGTGGTTAACCATACAGGATCTACATTAAGTGCTTGGGCTATTTCAAATGAGCGCCTACTTGACTGAGATGCTCCGGTGGTTAGCTTCCATATCGAAGGCTGAGAAACTCCAACAGCATGTGCTAGCTCTGCTTGTGATAAGCCAGCTTTTTGCATTGCGTAGTTAAGTCTATCTGAGAATGTTTTCATAATAAGATTCTATACCTTTTGTTATTAATCTTAAACAAACTATAAGTTATTGCTCAAAGTTATTCCAGATGTTATTCTGATAAAGTTTAATAACTAATGGAATTAACTTATGAATGAACACATTCAAAAAGCTATTGATTTATTAGGTAGTCAAGCGGCTTTAGCCCGAGCCTGTGGCGTTAGTCAGCCAGCTGTTTTCCGTTGGTTGAATGGGCGTAGGGTTAAAGCTGATCATGTAATGGCTATCGTAAATGCGACCAATGGTCATGTAAAGCCCCATGAGATCCGTCCTGACCTACCTGATTTGTTCCCTCACCCAAAGGGTAAATCACATGCACCAGACACACAACATACCAATGCCTAAGCATTACTTTCCTGATGACGCTAATTGGATTCAGGAAATGTTATTGCAGTTGTCACCAAGCGCCAGAAATAGGGCGCTGGTGGCTTATTCTGAAGTTTATCAGGAGCATTGGGAATTAGAGCCTGTTTCATATCGTAAGGTTAACAAAGCGAGACATGAAGCGAACTCAAGGCTAAGGCAGTACGTGAGACGTTATTCGAAGGCAATGCAAGGTTATACCTCAGCGCCGTTGTTGGTGTCGGATCGCCCAGCCAAGAGCCAAGCCCAAATCTGATGTTGCTTCAAGGTAGTTGCTCACGGGAGGCACTAAGTTGGATCTGTTCCTTGGCATGGAAAAATCTCAATGTTTACAGTGAATTAATCAACAAAAACAAAGGTCAAGGTCAACACAAGATCGAGTCTACGAGTACATAGGGATATAGATAATAAAAGGGAGACTTTAAGAAATGAACAAAATCAATAACTTAAGTAGCCCAAAAATCCCACCGCACGGGACGTTTAGTGTCATAGCTGGGAATGTATTTAAAAACAGATAGTTATAGGAAATAAATGGAATGGGCAAATCTGAGATTGGAAAACGCATTGAATCATTAAAGCTTCCAAGGGGCAAGGGGCTTAGTTTCATTCAAGCATACGATTCGGGTTTGGATTTGATATCAAAACTTGCAGAAGACGGCAATGTGAGCGCTATCAGGCTCTATATCCACTTAATCAAAATTATGGATCGCAGTTCTGGGGCGGCGATGACGGATATTAAATCCATCATCGCTGATACGGGGCTTTCGCGCAGTGCTGTATATCGCGCTATAGCGGCTCTCAAAGAGGCTGGTCATTTACGTTGTCGAGTAAAGCAAGTTTATGAAATTAATCCAGAAGGTTTTTGGGGTGGCTACGCTGATGGGAAGAAAAACGCATTATTTATGGCTGAAAACAACACAGTAACTAAGGGAGTGAGATTTAGATTAAATGCAGGAGCATCAAACAAAAAAGGTGCTTTCACATTGCCCGCAACATTTGAGCCGATCGAAGAAAATGAAAGGCCGAACGACAAAGCTTTGGAGAGACAAGTCGAATCGGCCTTACAGGAGAAAGATTATGAGTAATCAATTCACCGATAAGCATTATGACACTAATTCTCAGTTAGAGGAATGGCTATCAGTACCAATTCAGAATTTTAGTGAAAGTTATGAGGTTAGCAGCTTAGGGCGCGTTCGGAGCGTAGACCGTTGCACTACTGGTAGCATTCTAAAAATGAAGGTGAAAGGTCGGCTACTAAAGCCACGAATGAGAAAAGATGGTTATCTTACTGTTAATTTCAGTTTTAACAATCGCGGCTCTCAATTCGCCGTACACAGACTGATTGCATTGGCGTTTATAAAAAATGCGTCTGACCTTCCTTACGTTAACCACAAAAATGGCATCAAAACTGATAATAGAGCTGAGAATTTAGAGTGGGTGACGCCATTAGGAAATATTAAACATGCGATAGATTCAGGGTTAATGACAGTAGCTAGAGGCGCGGATAACGAGCAGTTTAAGGGAACAATTATCGCCACTAATACTGAAACTTTGAACACCATAAAATTTCATGGGAAAAAGTCATTAGTTGATTTCGGGTTTGATCATTCGGCAGTTTACAGCTGTATTTCAGGGCGGACAAAGAGCCACCGAGGGTACACATTCCGCAGAGTACAAGGCAACTTGGAGGCAGCTGTATGTTAAACATTACACCTAATTTTGCACAGGAACGCGGTTTAGCTATGTTGCGTCAGCACTGGAAGCAAAACCGAACGTTTATGATTTATAGCCCAACAGGGAGTGGTAAAACAGGACTAGCGGCATTTATCACAAACGGTTACATCAAGCGCAATATGCGAGTCATGTTCTGTGCGCCATATACAAACCTGATCGCCCAAACAGCGGAGCGTTTTCAAGAGTATGGCATACCAATGGAAGAAATCGGATTTGTTTGGGCTAATCATCCCAATTATGACCCAACAAAATTAATCCAAATTGCCTCAGCAGATACGGTTATTCGTCGTGAGTTTCCTGACAACATTGATTTACTCATCATCGACGAGGCCCATTTACGCCGTAAGAAAATACTCGAAGTCATTCGTGATACTGACCTCAAAGTAATAGGGCTGTCTGGAACACCTTTTTCCCCATTTCTTGGGGAATATTATGAAAGGCTGATTAAACCTACGACGATGAAGGAGCTTATTCAGCGTGGGGATCTAAGTAAATACGAATTTTACGCACCAACAAAGCCGGATTTATCAAAAGTGAAATCAGTTCGTAGTGAGGAATTCGGTAGTGATTATAAAGAGGTTGAAATTGCTGAAATTATGTCAGGTGCGGATTTGGTTGGCGACGTGGTTGATAACTGGCTGGCTAATGGTGAAAACCTACCAACCATCTGTTTTTGCGTCACTGTCAGCCATGCAAATTATGTCACCGTTGCTTTTAATCGCTCGGGGGTAAATGCAGAAGTCATTACAGCTGATACGCCACATGATGAGCGCCGAGTCATTATTCATCGTTTCGAACAGGGTGCAACCAAGATCATTGTTAATGTCGGAACGCTTGTAGCGGGTTTTGATAGTGATGTTCGTTGCATCATTTACGCCCGACCTACTAAATCAGAAATTCGCTGGGTTCAGTGCCTTGGTCGCGGATTACGCAAAGCACCAGGCAAAGATAAATGCCTCATCTTTGATCATTCCGGTTCTGTCCACCGCTTAGGCTTTCCTGATGATATCGAATATGACGAGCTACCAAGCAAAAATGATGGCATGAAAGAGGTTAATAGTTTTCGTGAGCAAGAAAAACGCGAGAAGAAACCGAAAGAATGTACCTCATGCCACTACATGAAACCTGCAGGTGTTTACGTTTGCCCTAAATGTGGATTTAAGCCACTCGCTGGGGAAGACGTAGAAGTCGATACGACACGCAACATCAAAAAATTAGGTAAGACTGAAAAAGTTTATACCCAGCAAGAAAAGCAAAGTTTCTATTCCCAACTTAAATATTACCAAAACGTCAGAGCGGTTGAAGGCAAGCCGATTAGTGACGGGTGGATAGGTCACACATTTAAAGAAAAGTTCGGTGTATTCCCCTATGGGCTACACAGCACTCCTCAAGAGATTACACCAGAGGTTAGCAATTTTATTAAACATAAGCGGATCCGTTTCGTAAAAGGTCAGCAAAAAGCAAAAGAGCAGTTCGCTCGTATTAAAGGTCAGTTAAAAAATAACACACCACAGCAAGGAGCATTACTTTGAATACAATTGAAGCCGCAAAAGGACAATGGGCAAAAATCTTTGCGCACTACGGGCTACCCCCTATAACTGGGCGCAAACACTTTAAAGGCAAGTGTCCATTATGTGAGAGAAAAGGAAAGTTTCGTATTGATGATAAAAATGGGCTAGGTACATGGATTTGCACCTGTGATTCGGGTACTGGCTTTCAATTACTGGAAAAAACACAAGGTAAGAGTTTTAAAGTTCTAGCTGATGAAGTGGACACGCTTCTTGGCAATCATCGAGAAAATATAGCACCTAAACCACAAACTAAAGATACCTCAATTGCAGGGTTTAGAGATCGGATCATCAAGTGCTATTCAAACCTAAAATCACTGAAAGATACCTCAGCAGCGAAATATCTACACAATCGCGGTATCTATGAGCTGCCGAGTGAACAGGTTAAATTTTGTGACAAGCAACCCGTAAAACATAACCCTAACAGCTTTCAAGCTATCTGGTCGCTTGCAACAGACTCAAAAGGGCAGCTTTGTTACCTGCATAGGACGTATTTAGAAGGCGATAAAAAAGCGCGGCTATCTCTGGTCAAACGAATGGATGCGCTACAGGAGGATAACTACTTAGAGTATGCAAGTTCCGTCGCTATCCGTATGTTCCCCGTAGCTTCAACGTTGGGGATCGCTGAAGGGCTCGAAACTGCACTTTCTTGTAAGCAAATCTATGGCGTCAATACTTGGTCAACAATGAATGCTGGACATATGGCGAAGTTTGTCGCTCCAAAAGGTGTTAAGCACCTGATTATTTTTGCTGACAATGACTGGAGCGCAACGGGTGAGGCGGCAGCTTATGAATGCGCTAAAAAAAACTTAGTGGCAAATAATGATATCGAAAAAGTAAGCGTGAGATGGCCAGACTTAAACGATTTTAACGACATGCTCACACAAGGTTGTGACGCAAGAGAACGTGTTTTTATTCGGAAACAGAGAGAGGCGGCTTAATGAAACTCGAAAATGCACTTAAAAACTTTCACCCTAAGTCACCTACATTCGGCAATGTAGCAGGTTGCACTTCCCCTGACCGAATAACGGGAACGGATATCATGGCAGCTATGGGGATGACTGAATCACAAGCTAAGTTTGGTATGACGGCTTTTCTGGCTAAAAATGATGTCAGCGAAGAAGATAAGTTTTCTACGGTAGAAGCGCTAACTCAATATGCATTTAAAGTAGCACCTAAACTAGTTCGCAAAGCTGCGGGTAAGAAACTGGGTTACTGTTTAATTGTTCTGGCCAAGATGGCATTTGAAGATTATGCCCGTTCAGCAGGATCCGTTTTCTCATGTTCAGCATGTAACGGAAAGGGACTCATTTATAGTCATAAGGACGTCATTAAACATCCTGGTATAACAAAATTAGATGGCACCGTGGTCATTGAGCCGTGGATTGAAAACGAAAAAGTGGAAGAATTATGCATGCCTTGTAATGGAAAGGGGCAAATAGCGCATCGATGCCGCTGTAAGGGACGAGGTAAAGTATTAGATGAAGTACAAACCGAGTTGCAAGGGGTGCCGATTTTTAAGGACTGCCCTCGTTGCGCGGGTAAAGGTTTCAACCGTGTGCCATCTTCAGTAGCCTACAATGCAATAAAGCACCTAGTACCCGATTTAACCCAATCGTCATGGTCACGCAACTGGAAGCCATTTTATGAAAAGCTGGCTGGTAAATGTTTCATTGAAGAAAGCGCAGCAGAACAGGCATTTAGCAAAGTCACTAAATAAGTAGATGGATTTGATTTTTGCATAAAATTGGCTTATTATCTTCTAATAATGGACATTCTATACCTAGTCACATTAAGAAAACTCAAGACCTCGCAATGCGGGGTTTTTTTATGCCCGAAATAAACATAAGACTTGCTGTTACGTTTGGTCAGAGTTACATGTGTAGTTATGCACAATAACTAACCATGGGTTTTAAAATATCATGTTAAAACAGAGTGATATAACACAAGAAGCGAGAATTGTTTTTGAAGCCACTCCATATTCGGAGGCGGTAACGGCGGGTGAGGTTTCCCAAGTGACTGGACTAGCACAGCCACGGTGCCAACTGATATTAACGCAGTTAGCAATGGCTGGATTAGTAGAAGAAAACATCAAAGAAAACACATTTCAAAATATCCAACTGTGAAAATGGGCGGCTGGTGGGTGTTGGTATCACCTTACCAGCCATTCGCCCGTTCTGAACGGATCACGGACAAACCAAAGCCCATTGCTTGTGTGCACAAAGCAACGAGAGCTTATCAAAAAAGGTTCTCCTGATCTATGAAAAACACTGTGAATTTAAACAGTATAAATTTAGTCAATGCCGACTCTCTCAGCTACATAAAGACACTTCCAGATAATTGTATTGACCTAATTGCAACTGACCCGCCTTATTTTCAGGTTAAGTCATGTAATTGAGATAATCAGTGGGAAAGCGTCACTGTATATTTATCTTGGCTTGATGAAATGCTTGCGGAATTTTGGCGCGTTCTGAAGCCAAACGGTAGCTTATATATGTTTTGTGGTTCAAAGCTGGCGGCTGATACGGAATTATTAGTGCGTGAGCGGTTTGATGTACTTAACCATATTATCTGGGCTAAACCATCGGGGCCGTGGAGACGACAAAACAAAGAAAGCCTGAGAAGTTATTTTCCTGCGACAGAGCGGATCTTGTTTGCTGAACACTATCAAAGCCCTTACAAGGGAAAAAGCAGTGGTTATCTTCAGCGACGTAGAGAGTTGAAAGAAAGCACGCTGAGGCCACTGATTGAATATTTTAAGCAAGCAAGAGATTCATTAGGCATAACGGCAAAGGAAATACATCAGGCCACTGGAAAGCAAATGGCTTCTCATTGGTTTGGCTATAGTCAATGGCAATTACCGAACGAATCAGACTACTTAAAGCTACAAGAGCTATTTAACCAAGTAGCGGTAAAACAGTTCAGCGACAATCCATTAAGCCGCCAGCACGCTGATTTAGTTAGCGAACAAAAGTTACTAAATCGTGAATATCACGAATTATCTCAGCAATACCAACTATTAAGACGTCCGTTTACTGTGACCGTAGATGTTCCTTATACGGATGTATGGGTATATCCACCTGTACAATATTACCCCGGCAAACATCCATGTGAAAAACCTTCAGCGATGATGGAACACATTATTAATAGTAGTAGTCGTGAGGGTGATGTAGTGGCTGATTTCTTCATGGGCTCTGGCGCCACAATAAAGGCGGCATTAAAACTTAAGCGTCGTGTTATTGGTGTTGAGTTGGAAACTGACCGATTTGAGCAAACCAAAGAGGAAATAAACAACATGAAGTTATAAAGCGGGTAGACCGTGCAGCCAAAAGGTAGCAAAAGTTGGGTAATAACCAACTCCCGAGTCTCCAAAGTAGAGAGCCAGCTTTGCATCTGGTTAGGGTTAATAAGCAAAAGAAGCACCGGTGACGAAGCATGACCGCCAATTATGCACTGGTTAGATCCAACGGGGAGCAGAGACGAACTGGGGTGACGGACTCAAGGGCATGAGCGAGGCCACTGCGAGAGTGTGGCTATAAGCAATCACTTCTTCTTTTATCCCCTCAAATGAGGGCGAAAAAACAGAAATCCCCACAAACTTTTAACTTCAGGCACTCCGTAGGGGGTGGTATATGCGTATGGATAAATTAACAACTGGCGCCTCCTATGCTGCCTCTACGGGTTCAACATTCTATTGGCTAAAACAATTGTTAGATGGTTTCTCATCTGAGCAGTGGGCAGCGATTGGGGTGTTGGGAAGCCTACTTTTAGGTGTAGCGACATTTCTGACAAATTTATATTTCAAACGAAAAGAAGATAAGCGCAAAGAGGCGGCTCATGCCAAAGATACCAAATAAAATAAAAAAGGCTGCTGCTGGTGGAACTATAGCCTTAACTGTCGCAATGCTTTCTTTTTTTGAAGGTGTTAAATATGAGCCGTACAAAGACGTCGTTGGAATTCAAACTGTATGCGCTGGAATTACCGGCCCTGACGTGATCCAAGGGAAAACCTATACACCTAAGGAGTGCGACGATTTACTAGTTAAACATATGCAATTAGCAATAAATGTTGTTGATAGCTCAGTTAAAGTTCCCATTAGTGATGCACAGCGTGCAGCTTTATATTCGCTTACATACAACATAGGTGGAGCAGCTTTCAAGAAATCAACATTGTTAAAAAAATTAAATAGCGGGGATCAAGTCGGGGCTTGTAATGAGTTTAGTCGATGGACATTTGCTGGTGGCAAACAATGGCAAGGACTCATAACCCGGCGTGAAATAGAAAAGGCAATCTGTCTTGGTGAGTTATCAGAATAGACAGTAAATCAAATTATTAGCCGCAAGCACCTAATGGTGCTTTTTTTTCGCCCTAAAAATACAAAAAGGCAAAGATATGTCCGTATCTCACCAGTTTTTAAAGGAAATTTTAGATTACGACCAAGAGACAGGGATGCTGATATATAAAAAACAAAGGCGTGGATTACCAGTTGGCTCACGGGCTGGCTACGTACACAAAACAGGGTATAGGTATATTGGTTTTGATGGAAAAAATTATAAGGAACATAGGTTAATTTGGTTTTATGTTTATGGTGTTTGGCCTGATGGTGATATAGACCACATAAATGGCGTGCAGGATGACAACAGAATATCGAATTTAAGGGTGGTTAATGACTCCCTTAACTGCCTAAATAAAAACTGGGTATCACCTGATAATAAATCTGGTTTTAGAGGAGTCTCCTACCATAAATCAGAAAGAGGCAAGCCAAAATGGAGGGTAAGAGTGACTCATGGGAAGAAAAGAATTTCCATAGGTAACTTTGATTCATTAGATGACGCCATTAAGGCCAGAATAGCAGCGGAGAATCGTTACTATGGTGATTATGCTCCATCAAAATGTTGCATGAGTGACGGGGGTAGTATTCATGGGGCGTAAATCTATTATTTGTCTGGTTTGCATATTTATTTATTTAGTTTTGTTCTTTGCAGCTGGCGTATATGTACTCAGAGACGATACCTGCAGTATTGACAAGGTAAGTTTAGAAAAGCGTTGCCAAAAAGCCCTAGATCACTACCGAGGTAAGCAGGTGAACTTATGAAGATAGATAATTCATTCTGGTTATTTTTGGCGCTATTTGCTGTGAGCTGGTGGGCTGTAACGCTTTATGACAGCAATGTTTTAGTACGAAAAGATAATGATAATCTCAAACAAGATAATGTCAGGCAAAGTGAAGTCATTGCTAAACAGTCCCTGCAGTTTAATAGCTTTAATCTCATAGCAACTTCAGCACACCGCAATGGTATTCAAGCCGATGCAAAGGCACAGGAGAAAGTCATTGAATATAAAACAGTACTCCAAAAAGAGTTTTATTGTGATGCTCTTGTGCCTCAGCCTGTTGCTGATGGCTTGTTCGAGTACACAAACGAATTACGTTCCCGCGCAATGCGTGCCAATTCCAGCCACGCTAACTAATTTAGTGGTGCCTCCACTGCCGCCTGATAGTGATGGTAAAACGCTATCGCCAGAAGCGTCTGTATTGTGGAACAGGCTACTGCTTGCAGCGATAGAAAAAGCTAATGATCAGCTTGAAAAAATTGGTGAAATTGAACAAAAGCGTCAAATGATTAATCGTGATTAAGTGAAATACTTTTAGTTTTTATACTTATGTTAGTATGCAATTGAACAATTTTGTTCATAACTATCATAAGGAATGAAAATGCAAACAATGTGGTTCGCAGCATGGGAATGCAAGATAGATGGCAAGCTCAATAAAATGTCTGGTGTTTTCGGTACTAATTCCGACATTCCTATAGAAGCTTATGATGAAGTAAAGGCTGCAATCATGGGGATCGGTGGAACTATTACTGAAGTATGGATTATTTCATTTAATAGAATATAAGTAGTGATTATGTAAGTAAGGTCGCAGATAGGATTGCGGCCTTTTTTATTGCTTAAAATATTATCGAGGTAGGTAAAATGCAAAAGAAAGCAGAGATAACGAGGCTAGACACTGTTAAGGCAGTGACCGCTGTTGCAGAAAAAATCGTATTAACACCAGGGCAAATCAAGTCCCTTCATGAGTTTGCACAGGAAGAAGGGCAACCGTCCTACACTATTGAAGTGGGCAAAGTCTTTGATGGTGATGACGTTGTTTATGAAGGTCTAGTGGCCTACTCAGGCTCAACCGAACATGGCGTCCTGCAACTAGAATAATTGCGAGCGGAGCGCGGCGTTGTCGCTGTCTTATATGTTAGCTGAGACCTGCAACCTCTACGCAGATAGCGCATATATAGAATCAAAAACAACGAATCCAAGTGTGGATAGCTCATGCGGTGGAAACGTCAGCCATTGGAGAAGAAGCGGCGTGACTTATGGAGAGACATAATTTTATTTAATTCTACAAATGCTATTCATTGAGTAGCATTGATAGAGTTTTATATAAGTATTGGTTACTACTAGTCTCGGAATTTACGAGACCTATATAAATTCATCTAGAATGATATTCCAAATA